>NZ_JAILPX010000149.1 GCF_024699275.1 Selenomonas sp. | reverse complement strand
CCCATGATGTATTCACCAGTTGCAACAACTGCGACCTTTTCAGCAGAGCATATAGGAGATAGCGGAATCAAGCATAGGACAAATGCCATGATAGCCTTGATAAACACTCGTGATTGCGTAGTTTTTCGTAGAAACATATTTAACCATCCTTTCCAAATAATAGTCTACTGCCTATACCCTTAATTTTCGAGGAATTTAATATTTGGCAAATTCATTATATTTGTTTCATTCGACACTCTGATGTTATCTCCTCCAGTTTAAGGGGATAAAATGCGTAAAAACAGCTATGTTCATAAATTTAGGTTACTTGTTTTTTTGAGAAATATGCAAAATTCGGTTGTATAAAATTTTATCAAAGATGGATATTATGTGATGAGTTCTGAACAGATGTTCTCTGCTATAACACACGCATCAGCAATGAGATAAGAAAAAAAACCACTCAACAGTTGTCAGAAAACTTCTGTTGAGTGGTTTTTAGGTGTCAAAAGCCTTAACTAAATGACATTGGAATAACGGCTTTCCCTGTGTAGATTTTGAGGTGATCCTATTGGTAAAATTGATTGGTTACTACCAGTTGCCGGGCGCTTTGCCGCAGCCGGTGGATTTTGCTGTGTTATTTGATAAGTCCTTTATGCGTAAATATACGAATTATCGTACCTTTGAAAAATTCCTGCAGGGAGGAAGATTCCGTATTACTTCTCAACAGGATTTCGAAGAACTGCCCGAAGCCCAGATGGACCAGCATGTTGTGAAAAACACGCGGTTTCATAGCTGGGGAGAAATGCTTGATTTTGCAACGGATATCTATGCCAGAAAGCAGCTGCAGCAGCAAAAAGCATAGGGGTTCTATAGGGGAAACGCAGAAAGACCGGATAAGTACAAGAAAATTTCCAGACATTTTCTTGTATTTTTTCTTTTTTTCTTGACATACATATACCCCTATAAGTATATTATACCTATAGGGGTATATGTAAAGGAGAGATTTTGATGAATTTGCGTAAGTTTACAAACTGGCACGAACATGGCCAGGATATCCTGTTTTTACTGTTGGGAGGTATCTCCCTTGGCTTGAGCTTGCTGCAAGTGCAGCCCTTTGCTTGGGATATGGCTTGGGTGGCTATCCTGCTATGCGGTGTGCCCATTATCCTGGGGGCGGCCCAGGCACTCATCACGGCCTTTGATATTCGGGCTGATGTGTTGGTATCCTTGGCGCTGCTGGCTTCAATCTATAGTGGCGAAATCTTTGCGGCCGGCGAAGTGGCTTTTATCATGCAGCTGGGAGCACTGCTGGAGGAAATCACCGTGAACAAAGCCAGAGCCGGTATTGCCAAGCTGGTTGATTTGACCCCCAGAAAAGCACGCCGTATCCAAAACGGCAGGGAAGAGCTTATCGATGCTGCCCGGATAAAGATTGGCGATACCTTGCGTGTACTGCCCGGAGAAACCATCCCCGTGGACGGCGTTATCACAGCAGGCAGTACTGCCATTAACCAGGCTGCCATTACCGGAGAATCCCTGCCGGTGGATAAGAGCAGCGGCGATGGGGTAATGAGCGGCGGTGTCAATCAATTCGGCGCCTTTACCATGAAAGCGGAAAAGGTTGGCGAAAATAGTTCCCTGCAGCGCATGATCCGTCTGGTCCAGTCAGCAGATGCCGGCAAGGCCAAGATTGTGGGGCTGGCAGACCGTTGGGCCACCTGGGTGGTCATCAGTGCCTTGACTGCAGCCGCCATAACCTATGCCGTAACGGGGGAACTCCTGCGGGCTGTAACTATCCTGGTGGTTTTCTGTCCCTGCGCCCTGGTTCTGGCTACACCCACCGCCGTTATGGCCGCCATCGGTAATGCCACCAAACATGGTTTTCTGGTGCGGGAAGGGGATGCCCTGGAAAGGCTGGCTGAAGTTTCCCGCGTGGCCTTTGACAAAACTGGCACCCTCACAGAAGGCCATCCCCAGGTTATTGCTGTCCAAGGGGTGGAGGGGTGGCATAAGGCGGAGCTTTTCCGCTATGGAGCTGCTGTGGAAAGTTCCTCCGAGCATCCCCTGGGAAAAGCCCTGGTGGCGGGCTATCAAAAGCAAGAAAATGAACCCCTTCCCTTGACAGAAGACTTTCGCATGCTGCCAGGGCGGGGCGTACAAGGGCGCGTGCAACAAAGGAATATCCTGGCAGGAAATATGCTTTTTATGCAGGAACGGGGCGTCACCAACAGCAGGGATTTAGCAGCCTTGGCCCAGCCCTATCTGCAGCAGGGAGCTACCATCATCTACCTGGCTATAGACGGGCAGGGGGCTGGTATCATTGCTCTGGCTGATACCCTGCGCCAGGAGGCTGCATCTGTGATCGTAGGCCTAAAGAAGGCTCAGGTAGAAGCGGTGCTTTTAACGGGAGACCAGGAAAATGCTGCCCGGCAGGCTGCAGGAAAAATCAACCTCAGTGAAATTCATGCGGGGCTGATGCCTGACGATAAGTTAGCCTATATCCGACAAAAACAGGTCAAAAAGGAACCAATCTGCATGATTGGAGATGGCATCAATGATGCACCGGCCTTAAAAGCCGCCCAGGTTGGAATTGCAATGGGGGGCATAGGCAGTGATATTGCTGTAGAAGCTGCGGATATCGCTCTAATCAACGATGATATCCGGGAACTGCCGCATCTGATTCAGCTGGCCCGGCATATGATGCGTACCATCAAGAAGAATCTGGTCTTTGCCATGTCTGTTAATTTTATTGCCATCATCCTGGCCATGGCGGGAATCTTAAATCCCGTGTTCGGCGCACTGGTACATAATGCCGGTTCGGTTCTGGTAATCATCAACTCAGCCTTTCTGCTTCATTGGGAGAATTAAGATATTACATAAAAAAACGATTAACGAAGCATATTTTTGCGTCGTTAATCGTCTTTTTTAGTTCCAACTGAATTTCCAAGGATGAGATTCCGGTACCGGTTCATTGATGATCCGATCTCTGCCCGCCATATAGCCGAGTCCTGTCAGGATGATTGTTGTTCCCAGCAGGAACAGCATGGGAACGGTCCAGTTGTCGGACAAATCGAAGAGCTTCCCCATGATGATGGGGCCTAAGGCCGCCAGGATATAACCCACCGACTGAGCCAGACCGGATAAGGCAGAGGTATCTGCAGCGTTTTTAGTATGCAGTCCAAAAAGAGCCATAGCCAGAGCAATACAGGACCCCGAACAGAAGCCGCAGCAGATGACCGCCAGCAGCAAAGCCCACTGATTCTTTGCAAAGAGCATCGCCCCAATGCCAACGATATACAGCAGACTCAAGGCCACGGCTATTCCGGATTGGCTTTTTCGTTTGCCGGCCATTGCCGGAATCAGGATAGAACCGGGAATCCCCAAAAACAGATATGCTGAATTATAGTATCCTGCTGTTTCCTGATCATAGCCATAGCTCTGCAGGATTGTGGCAAACCAGGCCACAAAGCAGTAAAACAGCATGGATTGCACCCCCATATAAATGGCAATCCACCAGGTGGTCGAATCCTTGATGATGTTGCTGCCTTTTCGCTGGGGCTCTCCCTTGAGTTTCATCTTAATCTGGGGCAGCCAAAGGGTAATCGTTAATAGTGGCAGCACAATCCAGATAATTAACGCCAGTTCCCATCCCCAGATATTAGTTAGGGGAACACTGATGCCACCGGCTATCCCGGAAAATACAGACATGGCCGTCGTATAGGCGCTGGTCATAATGCCGACCTTAGTCGGGAAGCTGGCCTTGACGATGGCAGGTACCAGCACATTGCCAATCGCAATGCCCATGCCAATCACAGCAGTTCCTGCGAAGAGACCGGTAATGCCAGTATAGGATCTGGCGATGATGCCGACGGTCAAAAAAAGCAAACCACCCAATATCATCCTGCCTACTCCCAGCTGCTGAGAAAATTTTCCCACCAGCACCGATAACAGACCAAAGGCGAGCAGGGGAATCGTGGTCAAGAAGCCCGATGCTGAACTGGACAAAGCGAGGTCTTCTCCAATGGTGCTGACCACTGATCCCACTCCGGTTATGGGGGCTCTAAGCATGCTGGCAATAAGGATGATGGCGGTAAAAAGAGTGATGTTTTCCTTTGTTTTCAACGCGATTCCCTCCCTTAACCCAATAAATTGTGAAAGCAGAGGATTAGCAAATGAAAAATCTTAATGTATAAAATCTTTACCGAGGCAATTATAACACACAAAAGCGTAGAAGGACAGGAAACTGATGAAATCACCTGCCGTTTTCATCATGAAGAGGTTTTTTCAAAACCATAACAGGACAGAAAAACAACGTGATAAAGCAGGTTTTTTCAAAACTAAAATTTTTTCATATTTTTTTCAGAAACCTATTGCTTTTAGCCAAAAGAAGACTTATGATACAGATAAAGAGATAATTACGACTGAGGAGGTGTTTGGCAATGAAAAAGGTTATCTTATTCTTTTCGATTATGGCATTTTTCTTTATGTTTACCAGCAATGCAACCGAAGCTGCGGAGGTGGAACAACGCAGTTGGGAAGTGGTGCAGGTTACCTATGAGGTACAGCAGGATGACACCCTGGAAAAGATTGCCAAACATTATATGCAGAAGAACGATTACGGTAAGCGGGAACTCGGCGAATTTATTAGCGGCATCAAAGAGCTCAATGAATGGCTCCTGACCCGGGACATACAAGCGGGCGATAAGTTAAGAATCAACTATTGGAAAAAAGCGGCTTAAAGGATGTGCCTATATTAATAAGTTCATAAATATATGCCCTTCCAGAGTAAATAAGTGCATTTTATGTGTTTATTTGCTTTGGAGGGGTATTATTTTTTTTTAATTATCAAAAGCAGGGAAGGGGCTGTGAAATTGCAGTTTGTCGCTGTTACTGCGCGCTTTCTTTTTTTGTTACAGCGCAGTTGGAGCGGAATACCATCAGCAGGAACTTCCCGAAAAACTGCAATTTGCAAAAAGTTCATAGATAATTTTGCAGAGGCCCTAAAAAGTTAGGTTACTTGGCCTAACTTTTTGGGGCCTCTGCATTTTATGTCAGCGTAGAGGAATATTTCAGAATCCCATTTAGCTGTCAGTATAGATTTTCACTGGCTTTTTCCAGAATTTTCATTTGTGCCAGCGTTTGTTCTTTGGTCACCAGTTGGGGAGCGCCATGGATGATGGTTTCGTACAGCGCATCGTAATAGCGGGCATAGTCCCCCCGCATAGAGGGGACTTTTTCTTCATGGTAGCAGCCATCCTGATCATAATAGGTCAAGGTTCCATAATGTTCCGGACTGTCCAGACCAAAGTCCGCGTGGCCTGCTGGCAGATAGAATTTTTTGAGATCTGCTTCCTGACGGTCCTCGGTTTCCTTGATAAAGACGCCCTGGGTACCATATACCACAAAGCTTGGTCGGGATTTCACCCGGAAATAACTGGACTTTACTGCCACTTTCAATCCCTCATAGAAGAAATCCAGATCAAAATAATCATTCATTCGCCCGTTGCCCAATAATTGCCGTACATCAGAGCGCACTTCCTGGGGCTGGCCGAAATAGGACAACACCTGATCCACCGTATGGCAGGCATGGGTATAGAGAAAGGCATGATCCTTCTGATAGGAAGTCTCCTTAGCAGGTGTATCGGGGCGATAATAGTCATAATGCATATTGACTTCAAAGAGCTTACCCAACTTGCCAGATTCGATCACCTGCTGGGTAGTCAAGAAATCGCTGTCAAAACGGCGATTTTGATAGCACTGGAGCATTAGGCCTTTTTCCTCAGCCAGCTGGAATAATGTTTCCGCCTCCGCAACGCTCAAGGCGAAGGGTTTTTCAACCACACAGTGTTTTCCTGCCTCCAGCACTTCTCTAACTAAAGCAGGATGGCTGTCCACCGGTGTACAGATGATAACGGCCTGAATTTCTTCATCGGCCAGCAAAGCCTGCAGTTTATCCGTATAACAGACTCCTGGAATGGAAGCCCAGCCTCCCTTGCCCAAGGTGCGCTGGTAAATGGATTTCACCTTGATGGTATCCGGCCTGTTTAGGGCAAAGGGCAGATGATAACGGTTCGTGCTCTTGCCATTGCCGATATAGCCAATGACCAATTGGGGTGATGTGTTCATGATGATCCTCCTCGGAATGATTCCATGTGCCTTTAAGAAAACCTTGCGGCAAAACCTGTCACGTATACTTCTCCTTCTATGATAGCCGATTCCCCACCTGGGTGACAATAGCCTTTCTAAGATTGATTTCTTTTGGGCAATTTGGGAGTCTTTGGCCAGACAGCACTGATAGCCGGTATCTGTGCTTTCCTGGTTCTGGTAATTCTAACCAGCATGGTTATGAGCAAGGATAAAAAAGTTTATCTTCATAAAACAATATTTTTTCGATATACCTAAGTCTATAAATAGTTTTTGACAATATGGGTATTAATTAATATAATAACAAACGTAAATTTTATTTATCGCAAATTAAAAATATGCAATTCTATTGTTGTGTCATTTCTATTGTATTGACAGTAAGGAGCTGGAAATGTATGCAGATCGTAATTCATCACCTTTAGGGGATGAACTGAAAAATTATATCGCTCAATATGATGAAATCCAGAAGGAATATCAACGGGATTTAGCTTCGCTTGGTGTACCATTGGCAGAGGAGGAAGAAACGGCCTTGACGGATTTTCTCGCCCAGCTCCCTGTAGGCGTCCAAACGGACAATGATGGCAAAAGCATCTTCTATGGTAAGCGGTCGCCTGCCTGCGAAGCCTGCCGTCAGGGAGATAAAAGCGTAACCTTTTACCTTTCCCTGCAGTGTCATCATCATTGCTTTTATTGTTTTAATCCCAATCAGGAGCAATATGAGGAATACCAGCACAAGACTATGGACGTGGTGGGGCAGCTACAGCAATTGCATAAGCAGCGGCGGAAACTTTCCCATATCGCCTTGTCCGGCGGTGAACCATTGCTTTTTCCGGACCGCTGTCTGGAAGTCTTCAAGGCAGCGCGAAGACTTTACCCCAAAGCACATTTGCGGCTTTATACATCCGGGGATTTGTTGACCACTTCCCTGTCTCAGCAATTGGCAGAAGCTGGTTTAGATGAGGTGCGTATCAGCATTAAGCCGGAGACAGACTCAGCCAATCAGGAAAAGGCTATTCAGGGCATTGAGCACGCTCTGGCCCATATTCCAATCGTGCTGGTGGAAATGCCGGTTTTTCCCGGGAAATTATCCTGGATGAAAAATCTGCTCCTGCGCTTGGATGAACTGGGGGTGCAGGGCATCAATCTCCTGGAACTCTGTTTTCCCTTTGTCCAGGCCGAGGCCTTTCGCCAACAGGGTTATCAATTGAAGAATCCGGTAGCCCGGATAATTTATGATTATTGGTACGCCGGCGGAGCAGCCATTGCCGGCAGTGAAGCAGAAGCGCTAGCGCTGGTAAGATTTGCCGCTGAGCAAAATCTGCATTTAGCGGTACATTACTGTTCCTTGGAAAACAAGCACACGGCACAGATTTATGAGCAGAATCATGCCGCAGCTGACGATAAATTTCTGTATTTTTCTTCTCGGGATTTCTTTCTGAAAACCGCCAAATGTTTTGGTCAGGATGCCGATAAGGCTCTGGCGGTATTGGGGTCGGAAAAATGCCGTTCCATTCCCCATGGCATAGAGTTTTCCCTGCGCCAATTGGACAAGCTTCCCGATGACCTGCAGGTAGCCATAGCTTCCCATGTCATTGAACGGCGGGGGAAGGAGCTATTTTTACGGGAACTTCATGTAAAGCCCGTTGACTTATGTGAAATCAAGGCAGATGAGCATTGGCTCCAAAAGCTTTGATGGATAGATGTTGTGTATTATTAGGAGGGACATGTTAATGGAGGAGAACAGCTTCGTTTTACCGCGACGGACATTCCTAAAAGTCTGCGGTGCAGCAGGTTTAACCTTGCTGACCGGTGGCATTGGAATTGGCCTTAAGCAGCTGGAGGCAGATGAAAAGGAAAAACCGGAAAAGATTGTGCCTACATGTGGACGAAACAACTGCGGCGGACGTTGTGTAATCAAAGCTCATGTCAAAGATGGTATGGTGGTTCGCATAACGTCAGATACCGACGACCAGCCGGACTTCCCGTCCTTGCGGGCCTGTGTCCGTGGCCGTTCCTATCGCAAGACTTTCTTCAGCCCGGATCGGTTGAAATACCCCATGAAGCGGGTAGGGGAACGCGGCGAAGGCAAATTTGAACGCATTAGCTGGGAGGAGGCCATTGAAACAATTGCTAAAGAAACCAAGCGAATCAAGGAACAGTATGGTCCCGCTTCCCGCTATGTCAACTATGCCAGCGGCAACCAGGGAGTTGTACGCGGCGATCGGCTGATGCGCCGTCTGTTATCCTTAGATGATGGGCACCTGGAATTTTATGGCAGCTACAGTTCCATTACGACAAGTTATATGACTCCCTATATCTACGGGGACAGTGCCAGCGGCAGTTCCTATGATACTTGGGCAGACTCCAAGCTTATCATCCTATTCAGCTTCAATCCGGTGGAAACCATCCATGGTACCCTGACGCCCTATTACCTGAAAAAGGCCAAAGAAGCCGGCGCCAAGATCATCGTGGTGGACCCCCGCTGTACGGATACAGCCGTAGCACTGGCCGATGAATGGATTGCTATCCGGCCGACCACCGATGGTGCACTGTTGGCAGCCATGGCCTATGTGATTTTGACGGAAAATCTGCTGGACCGTCATTTCCTGGATACCTATTGCATTGGTTTTGACCGTGCCCATATGCCTGCAGGCTATGAAGACCAGGAAACGGAGGAGGAATACCTGCTGGGGATTCGCGACCAGCAGCCGAAGACACCGGAATGGGCAGAAGCCATTTGCGGTGTGCCTGCAGCCAGGATTCGCCAGCTGGCCATCGAATATGCCACGGCTAAACCTGCTGCTATGGTACAGGGCTACGGCATCCAGCGCAATGCCAACGGCGAATGTGGCGTGCGCATGGGCGCATTGCTGCCAGCCATGACGGGCAACATCGGTATCAGCGGCGGATGGGCCGGCGGTCACGGTGGATGGTCCCGGGAAAAGGGACCGTCTCTGCCTATGCCCAAGAATCCGGTAAAGGCCAAGATTTCCTGTTTCCTTTGGACCGATGCCATCTTGCGGGGCAAGGAAATGACCAAGGAAAAGGACCATATTCAGGGCGTTGATCAACTGGATGCCAATATTAAGGCCATTTACAATATTGCTGGCAATACGCTGATCAATCAGCATTCAGACTGCGGCCGGACGGCAGAAATCCTCAAAGATACCAGTAAGGTAGAATTTATTGTGGTATCCGATCTCTTTATGACCCCCAGTGCAAAATTTGCCGATATCCTGTTACCGTCCACCTCGCCTATGGAAAGTGACAACATCGCCACAGCTTGGTGGGGGGATTATACCTTGTTCTGCAACCGGGCCGTTGAGCCAATGTTTGAATGCCGGGATGATTATGACTGGATTCTGGAAGTTGCAGAAAAGCTGGGACTCAAGGATAAATTCTCCGAGGGCCATCAGAACGCCATGGAATGGTGTGAAGCCATTTACGATAACTGGCGGAAAAAAGAACCGGAACTGCCATCTTTTGCTGAATTCAAGGAAAAAGGCGGCTATAAATTCCACAACCGTCCCAAGAAAATTGCCTATGAAGCTCAGATTAAGGACCCGATAGGCCATCCATTCAAAACACCTTCGGGCAAGATTGAGCTTTTCTCGGAACGTATGCTGCAATTTGGTGACCCTCAGGAAATTCCGGCACTGGCTAAATATGTTCCGGCCTTTGAAGGCCCCCAGGACCCTCTGCGGGAAAAATATCCTTTACAGTGCATGGGCTGGCACTATAAACGTCGCTGCCATTCCATGCATGACCAAAATCCCTGGCTGGAGGAAATCGGGCCTCAGCTCATGTGGATGAATCCTCTGGATGCAAAGGAACGGAATATTCAGGAAGGGGATACGGTGGAAGTATTCAACGACCGGGGAAGGGTACGAATTCCTGTACATGTCACTTCACGGATTTTCCCAGGGGTAGTGGCCATTCCCCAGGGTGCTTGGTATACGCCAGACAAGAATGGCATAGATGTACGGGGCTGTATCAATACCTTGACTACCCAGCGGCCGACTCCCATTGCGAAGGGAAATCCCCAGCACACGAATCTGGTTGAAGTGAAGTTGGCATAGGAGGGCAGGTATTATGCAATACGGTTTTGTACATGAAAGCAAGAATTGTTCAGGTTGCGGCGCTTGTCAGGCGGCCTGCAAAGATAAACACGATAGTGAAGTAGGTGAGAATCTGCGCCGGGTAAAATGCTACGAAAGCGGAGGTTTTACCAAGCAGGGTAATGGCTATGCGCCCAATGTCCGCATCTACAACGTCAGTGTGGGCTGCAACCATTGCGCAGATCCCAAATGTGTAAAGAATTGTCCTACCGGAGCTATGCATAAGGATCCGGAAACGGGCATTGTTTCCGTCAATGAGGAACGCTGCATTGGCTGCGGCTACTGTGCCATGTCCTGTCCTTATGGCGCTCCGCAGATGCAAACGAAAAAGGGCATCATGGGGAAATGCGATGGCTGTATGGACTTGGTGGCCAAGGGGGAGAATCCAGCTTGTGTAGATGCCTGTCCTTTGCATCTGCTCCATTTCGGTGATATTGAAGAATTACGCAAAAAATATCCCGATGGGGTAGCTGGTACCAAGGATATGCCGTCACCGGATATGACTCATCCATCGCTGGTCATAGTGCCGCATAAGGATTCGGTCTGAGAAAGGGGAGAACGATAATGGAAGGTATTTTTAGCCTTACTGCCTATAGTATCCTGGCTCAGGCTGGTGTAGGTATGAGTGTGATGTTATTTATTGCGGGCAAGGTCATCGGCCTTAAGGAAGAAAATCGCAAACAATATGTTCAGGGTTATGCCATGGCTACTTTGCTTACGGCAGCGGCAATGCTGCTATCCATGACCCATTTGGGAATGCCACTGCGGGCTCCAAATGCCATTTTGAACATTGCCTCTTCCTGGCTCAGTCGGGAAATCTTCTTCAATGGTATGTTCTTCGGCTGTGTAGCGCTGACCGCATTCCTGCTCTACAAGAAAAAGCCCGGTGCAGGATTACTGTCTGCACTGGCTGCCATCAGCGGCATTCTCTGTATTTTCTCGCAGGCTTCCATCTATGCCAATACGGTGATGCCAGCCTGGGGGCATGGACATGCTTACGTAACCTTTCTCGGCGCCATGATTGCCATGGGCTGCGTGCTGTCGGGCATTTTCTTCTATCGTCATGACGAGGAAGCCTATCGTAAATTCTTCATCATCGGCGGTTCCTTGCTGATTGTGTCCATCCTGGCCCAGGCGGGAATCTATGCTTATCTGGCCGGTGGTTTGGCTCTTATGGGACCAGCGGGTACGAAGTCTCTCCTGCTGCTCCAGGGAAAAAACATGCTGCTGACCGCCAGCTTCCTGTTCCTGACCATTGGTCTTTTAACCTGTATCTGTCAGTATCACCGCCGCAAAGCCGGTGCAGCTCTCTATCTCATGGCTGCCCTGATTGTGCTGGGCGAAGTGCTGAATCGCATGATTTTCTATGGTATTGGGGTTCCTATGGGATTATGATGCCATGAAGGAGACGACAAGCTTGACCGAAAACAAAAACAACTGGCAGCATGCCGGTGAAGTGAGGTATTGGGGCTACAGTTTTCTGGCCCTGTGCTTCTATGAAATACCACAACAGGAAAAATTCCAGCCCTTTTACGAGGGCAATATCCTGAAGCAAGCCGGTGATGAGAATATCATTCATCAACTTGCTGACTGCTTGGAGCAGATGAAAGATTACACGCCAGAAGATTGGCGGAAAATGCGTGCAGAATATCTACGGATTTTCCCGGAAAGCGGGCCCATGCTGGTGCATCCCTGGGAATCTGTTTACCGGAACCGGGAACATGTCCTTTTCGACGAACATACCCTGGCAGTGCAGGATTGCATGCATAACTGGGGCTTGACTCTGGCAGCCGAGGAGCGGATACCTGCAGACCATATCGGTCTGGAATGCAGCTTTCTGGCCAGTCTGATTGCTAAGGCGGAAAAAGACCTGGACCAGGAGGACTGGGCAGGCTTCCGCAAGAATTATCAAGCCCAGCAAAGCTTCCTGCAGGAACATCTGCAGACCTGGGCCAGCCAGTTCAGCAAGGATTTGGAAAAGGCGGCTATCTTGGAGTTTTATAAGGTGTTAGCTGTATTTCTGCCCTTTTGGCTAAATTATGACCGGGAACTCCTGACGGATATCTGTGGTCAGCTTTCTGTAAAAAGTTAAATCAGATATAAAATGTAGAGACTCCCATAAGTTAGGTTGATTAGTCTAACTTATGGGAGTCTCTGTAAATTTATTAAAGTATTTTTTACAAATTGCAGTTTTTCGGGAAGTTCCTGCTGATAGTATTCCGTTCATGCGTGGTAATGGGCGAGCGGGGGAGTAATTTTCTGTTTCCCGCTAAAACGACCCCTTCGGAAAATAGGACTGTCCAGTTACCTGCGCCGGGCAG
>NZ_JAILPX010000123.1 GCF_024699275.1 Selenomonas sp. | reverse complement strand
TTCTAAGGTGCCTTGTGAACATAATATGGAGTACCGGGTTAAGACCCGCAAAGGCGAGTATGTCTGGATAAGCTGCCGTGGCCGGGTTGGACTTGATCGTGACGGTAATCCCTATATGTTTGTGGGAACCATGTCCCGCATGGCGCAGCGTAATCAGGCGGATGAAGTAACTGGCCTCCTGAACAAGTATCAGTTTGAGCATGCGGTCAAGATGGCGCTGGCGCAGTACCGGGCAACCGGTGAAGGCGGGGCCATTATGGTGATGGGCTTGGATAATTTCAAGATTGTCAACGAAACGTATAATCGCATGACCGGGGATTTGGTTTTGAAGCGGGTGTCGGATATCATTGGCAATGTTATCCCTTCAGAGCTCACGCTGTTCAAGCTGGACGGGGATGAGTTCGCCCTGATTTATCCTGGTGCCAAAGAGCAGGAAGTGGCGGAAATCTTTGCCAGCGTGCAGAGTGCCCTGTCACGCCCTCAGGATATTGAAGGTCATCAGTATTTTTGCACGGCTTCCTGTGGCACTGTATTCTATCCCGAGGCTGGGAAGGATTATCTGGTGCTGCATAAGCATGCAGAAGCGGCTATGGATATTGCCAAGCGGGAAGGCAAGAACCGCAATACGATTTTCAGCAAAGAGCAGTACAACCGCTGGGTGCGCTCGATTTCCATGCGGGATAGTATTTGGGAGAGCGTGGAAAATGGCTGCGTAGGGTTCAGTCTGTTCTTCCAGCCTCAGGTCAGCGCCGGTGACCAGAAACTTATCGGTGCGGAAGCCCTGCTGCGCTGGAAAAATCCTAAGGGCCGCATGGTGGCACCGATGGAATTCATTCCCATTTTGGAGGAAACAAAGCTCATCATCCCTGTGGGTAAATGGGTGGCAGAGCAGGCCATCAAGACCTGTAAGAAGTGGCGGCGTTATGTGCCGAATTTCCGGGTCAGCGTCAATATGAGCTACGAGCAAATAAAGGATTTATCCTTTAAAAAATTCGTAGAGGAGTGTCTGGAGCGTTATGACATGCCGTCGGATTCCATTGTGTTGGAACTTACGGAAAGTAAGATTGTAGCGGACTGGACGTTTATCAACAAGCAGTTTGATTCCTTCCGTCAGATGGGGATTGCCGTGGCCATGGATGACTTTGGCACGGGGTATTCCTCTTTGGCATCCCTCAAGAACCTCTCCTGCGATATTGTAAAGATTGACCGGGAGTTTGTGAAGAAGATTCTGGAAAACGAGTTTGACCGCCGTCTGGTGCAGTATGTGGTCGACCTTTGCCACAGCATTGGCATTTACTGCTGCATTGAAGGGGTGGAAGAAGAAGCTGAATATGAGCTTTTGACCAAGGAATGCAAGGCAGATGCCATTCAGGGATATTTGTTCGGCCATCCGGAAAGTGTGGCCGACTTTGAGGAGAAATTTCTTAAGTTGGAGAAAGAAGCATAATGCGAAACAAGGAACAAGAAGATATCACATTATTGGGCAAGAAGAAAGTCAAGTATCACTATGACTATTGTCCGGAGATTCTGGAGACTTTCCAGAACCGTCATCCGGAAAATGATTACTGGGTGAAGTTTAACTGCCCGGAATTTACGGCGCTGTGCCCCATTACGGGACAGCCGGATTATGCGACAATCTACATCAGTTATGTGCCCAATGAGAAGATGGTGGAGAGTAAATCCCTGAAACTGTATTTAGTGAGTTTCCGCAATCACGGAGATTTCCATGAGGATGTTGTCAATGTCATCATGAAGGACCTCGTGAAGCTCATGGAGCCCAAGTATATCGAAGTTTGGGGCAAATTCCTGCCCCGGGGCGGCATTTCCATTGATCCCTATGCCAACTATGGACAGCCCGGTACCAAGTTCGAGGAACTGGCCTGGCGCCGTTTTGCAGAGCACGATATGGTGGCCATGGATAAGGTGGACAACCGCTAACCACTAGATTCTGGGAGGAGATTCCTTGCGAAGACGTCAAAAACGCATTGCCCTGATAAACGATATAACCGGTTTTGGCCGCTGTTCCGTGGCGGTGGAGCTGCCCCTGATTTCCGCGATGAAGATTCAGGCCTGCCCGCT
>NZ_JAILPX010000117.1 GCF_024699275.1 Selenomonas sp. | reverse complement strand
AAATCGCCGGAGGTAAGAGATGGGCTGCCGGAAATAAGCCCCTGCGCCAGCTGCGGAATTCTCTTTACCATGATGAATACTACCAAGCACGCCAGCGTCAGCTGTAAGAGCGCACTAAGCTCCAACAGGTCTTTGTTGGCAGCTGCCTGATCGCTTATCTGCTTGGAAAATGTTGCCAACAGCGGACATGTCACTGCTGTAAGGAAGGCAATAACCGCCACTTTTACCCCCAGTGCAAATACCGCACCTATGGCTTTTTCGGCCAGAAAGCTTGTGCGCTCATGCATGGCAAAAGGCAGCAGCACCACCGTAATAAGGGAGACCGTCCAGAATTCAATCCGCGCCATGAACATCTCTACACCTGTGAGGAACGTAGTGATAAGTACAGTAAAGGCGATGAACAAATCACCCAGCAAAGCACCAAGGCTGGACATACCTAAAAGGGAAATATTACTCCAAATCGCACTGAAGGACTGCATGCCATTTTTTACAATACTGTCCGGCAAGTACATGTTCCCGGTACCGGAGGCTAGAAAGCCCAGTTTTTCAAAACTGGACATTATGGCATGGCATATCTGATAGCTTCCGCCTACCCAGTTTTCGATGAGGAACATAAAGAAACCAACCTTTAATACGGTTACTGTGATGTAACGAATCTTATCTTCATTAGCAAGCCCCAGCACAAGAGCAACAGCCACATCAATAACCACCAGAAAGCCCATAAGTTCTAAGGCATAGCCCACAAGTACGGTTGAGCCGTTATCCACAATATGGATAAACTGGCGCATGAATCCGCTGAGCGGGTTAAAGTCCTCTACATTGTCAGTTATTTTTATCGAGGTCAGGTCTACCGGATTTACGACCACAGATACCGCTGGATTAAGGATTTCTCCCAGGCCAAATGCTTTTAGGGCGTAGTATATCTGCGCTGCCATGGCTGTTCCCAGAACAATATTCAGCAGACGCCTGTGATTACTGTCCCCGAACATAATCATGATGCCTGTTACAGCTATCATGATATTCAGTACTGCCGGTACCACCTTATCGGTGATGTTATCCCTGAGTGCTTCCAGAGGAGTACGCCATGCCAGGGCACTGGAATCAGCTGCTATTGCAATATCCGGCAGGATAAGCCATGCCGTCGTAATCAGGAGCATCCCTGCCCAGCCAAGCTTCTTCATCAATACTCACCCATCTTTTGCCGAAATTCCTCATAACTCATTGCCGTAAGGCCACAATTCTGCGTAGCCTTGGCCAGTTTTTCAGCCGTGCTTTCGTTAATCCGCTTGGCCGTGACTTCTTCCTGCAGTTCCCTTTGATTTTTTACAGCCTGTGCTGCAGTCATGCTGGATAAAAGGTTATTGCCCTGAATAAGCGACATAACCCCTACCCCCATAACCTGATTTCCTGCCTGTACAGCTTGCAGATTGCCTTCCGCATTTTGAGAAGCTTCAAGGGCTGTCATGGCTTGCTGGGATAAATCCTCGGCCAAATCCTGTGTCAGCCTTGCATTTTTCACCGTGTCATTATTGGTATTCGCTTCCGCTTTGTAGGCAGCTTGACCAGCATAGTAGGCATCCATTACAGTCATTTTGCCATTAATAACCGCTTCAATGTTGCGGAAATTCTTTTGCCAGAAAGAATCCGTAGTGGATTTAGGGGATAGAACACCAATCTGGCCATCCCGCTCATCCAGCGGATATCGCTCCAAGGCAATCATTTTTTCTAGATACTTCGTAAGGATAGATGCATCCAGCTTTTTCATATTCAGAATCTGCAGGAGAAGCTGCTTTTCCTCGTTACTCAATATGTTTGCTGTTGTGATGGCTGTCCTTATGGCCTGCTCCACATTTTGCGCATCGTATACCAATACCGCAGCCTCTGCCTTAGGTGCAAGACACATAAAACTTGCCACAGCCAGCAAGCTGGCAACACCTTTTTTTGCTTTACTCTTCAGCATGTTCTTCCCTCCCCATTATCACCCAATATATCTATACTTAAAATGCCGTTTCCTGTAGGAGCTTTTCATAGATATCCGCAATCTTTGCCACATAGTTTACCGTTTCCGAGTACGGTGGCACACCACCATAGCGTTCTACGGCACCGCTTCCGGCATTGTATGCCGCTACGGCTTCAGTCATACCATATTCGCCATCCCCGGCAAAATGATCCATTTGCTGGCGCAGATAAGCAGCTCCCCCAAGTATGTTTTCCAAGGGATTATACCTATCTACACCAATACCTGATGCCGTATCTGGCATTAGCTGCATATAGCCATATGCTCCAGCCCCTGAATACGTACCTGCTGAAAAGCCA
>NZ_JAILPX010000099.1 GCF_024699275.1 Selenomonas sp. | reverse complement strand
GTAGTCTATTTTTCAGGGAATTGAGGAGAAACAAACTCCCATTGACGTCATCGGAAAAAATTAGGTGCTGTGATGAAATGTGAAGGCATTTTATCACAGCACCTTTTTCAGCAGTTCATGATTTTGCGGGTATCTTCGAGGACTGCGGCGATATCTCTTTTGATGGCCAGGCCCTTATCTTCGATGGCTTTGGGCAGGAAATTGTAATCCCGGTTGATGGATACATAGGCGGCTTGGGGCAGACTCTTTACCAGGAACCAGAAGGGCTCTTGAATAAACATCGGTGTCATGCGGCCAACGCCCAGCTCCAGGAAGAGAATTTTTCTGTCCTTGTTTTTCTGCAGGTAATGGGAGATTTTCTGATATTCTTCCTCGTATTTGCTTCCCGTCAGGAAGTTGCCATAGCCCCGTACCCAGGGGAAGGCTTCGGCACCACAATGGGGGCAGCGGGGAATCAGTTCCTCCGGGATGGCGGTTCCGTCCCCCAGGGCAGCAATCATCTCCTTTACTGGCTGGACCGCGTCCCAAATTTCGTCCCGGCAGCTGCGGGAGCATTGGAAAAAGCGGTGGTCACCTTGGATTTCTGCTACCTTGCTTTCCGGATACAGGCGCAGGAATTGGGTGTCCTGGTTGGTGGTCAGGATAAAGAAGTCTTTATCCCGGATGAGGGCATCCAAATCCACATAGGGTTTGCGCAGGGGGGAATTCTGTGTGACATTCAAAAAGGTGGCCATATACCCCCAGAACTCAGTTCGGGAATCCCAATGCGCAAAGGTGCCGCCAAAAGCGCCTTTGAAACCATATTTTTCCGCGTATTTGCCAAAGTATTTGCGGAAAGAGGCATTGTCTTCGTAATAGAAGTCTCCGCCGCCGGCTGCGGACAGACCGGAGGCACCGCCTACGATTACGCATTCCGCAGCTTGCAGTTTCTGGACAAAATCCTGCAGCTGGGCTTCATAGGGAAGGGGCTTTTTCGTTGAGAGGGGGACTGACGTACTTCCCGCAGCATAGAGGGCATAATTACGGGAAAAATTGGTTAGTTGGCTTTCCGTTACCAGATTTTCGTAAAAGGTCATGATGTAATCATCCTCCTAAATTCTAAACAGATAAAAAAGTTATAGACAAACTGTATAGAAATTATTATAATGGGAGAAAATCCAGGAGGTGAAGTGCATTTTCGGCAAAGGTGACAGATTTTGGACGATTTTGCCGCATCTGTACAGGAAAAGGGGGATATGATGGAAAAATCACGTAAGACAGACCGGCGGACGCTCTATACCCGCAACATCATCAAAGAGGCTCTGCTGGAACTGACGGATAAGCAGACCTATGATCAAATCAATATTTCCCAGCTCTGCCGGCAGGCGGAAATTGCCCGGGCGACCTTTTATCTGCATTATGATTCGTTGGATGACGTCTTAGACAGCATTATCGATGATGCGCTGGAATTCTCGGAAAGCTCTGGGGAAACCGTCGGCGATGTGTTGGACTTTTATGGAGACCGTTCAGCGGAAAAGCCTGCGGGCAAGCGGACGATACTGCCTGCCTGCCAGCGCATTGCCGATTCTGATAAATACCATCATCTGTTTATGGATAATTCCATCAGCGGCCGGATTATCAATCGGATTGCCCTGCATGAACGGGATAAGGTGGTGCCGGATTTTATGGCCCGGGGGAAGCTCACGGCAGAAGAAGCGGACATGATGTTTCGTTTCATTCTCCATGGTACTTTTGCCATCAATCGCAGTCTGGGCTGGATTAAGAATGAACGCTGGTATCATTATCAGCAGATTATCAGTCAGTTTATTCATGGCGGGTTGAGCCGTATTCCTGGCCGCAATCAATGAAGATCACAATACGGTCCTAAAGGAGGTGCAAGCCAATCCTATAACTACGATGCGCAGGGCAATGTCACGGGGATATGTGATGGCAACGGAAACAAGCGCATCTATGCCTATGATGACTTCTGGGCTATACCTATGGCGAACTGGGCCGCAAGACCTGTCAGATTGACATTTCCGGGCGAACAGTCAAATACTAGTTTGACCAGTCAAACCACCTGTGTGACATACGGGATGAATTTGACCAGTCAATTGTCAGCTTTGAGCGTGATGCAGACGGAGCAATAGAAAAAATCACCCATGCCAACGGTATGTGGCAGGATGTTGCCTATGATGCCGATAAGAATATAACGAGCCTGACAGTAGCCACGCCGGATAAACTGCTGGCACAGAATACCTACCGCTATGATGGCAACGGACAGCGGATTGAGAAAAATGAGCTGACAGGCAAAACGTTGTACACTTACGATAGCCTGAATCGCTTACAGCAGGCCGGATATCCGACCTACACGGAACGATTCACCTATGACCATGCAGGCAACCGCCTGACCAGAACGGCGAAAGACATTGAGGAACAATATGTTTATGATGTCAATAATCGGCTGACACAGAGAAGCATCAACGGTCAGGCAGAAAACTATCGCTATGATAACGCAGGCAACCTGCTCCAAGATGGCAGTAATACTTATGAATATGACACTTTCCGCCGTACCTCAAAGGTAACAACCAATACTGGAAATACGCAGATAAACCGCTACGATGCCGAAGGACTCCGTTACGAAATGGAAGAAAACGGCAAGCTGGTGCAGTTCATCTTCAACGAGAACAAGGAAGTAATCGCGGAAAAAGAGGATGGAAACATCACCCGCCTGATTCGGACGAGTGACCTTTGGGCTATGGAATCCGAACCGGAGAAAACATGGTATCACTATGCAAGTGACGAGCAGGGAAGTACCATCTTCATTACGGATAGACAGGGCAAAGTAAAGAACCGTTATGCTTATGATGCTTTTGGTAATACGGTAGAAGCAGAAGAACAAATCTCCAATCGCTACCAATACACAGGCCAGCAGTTCGACCCAATAACCCAGCAATACTACCTGCGGGCAAGATTCTATAATCCAGCAATCGCCAGATTCACGCAGGAAGATAAGTATCAAGGGGATGGGCTTAACCTATATGCTTACTGCGCTAATAATCCTGTTGATTATTATGATCCGAGTGGATATTATAAAAATCCTGCCGGAGAAATGATAGGCGGGATATCGAAGTGTGATTTTGAAGCCTATTTAGGCGATATTGAAAAGTAGCCAGCGGCTTATGGAAGAAATGAATATGCTCCCGGACAGAGTGCAGAAATGTATCAGCGAAAACTTGACGAAGTTTGATGCGGGCAAAGTCTCGTGCCAATTTTCTTGTATTCCTTTCTTATTTTATGGTAAAATGGATGTCATGTGAGTTCGATTCAACATTATATGACAACTGGAGGATTTATTTTGTCAGCTTTAAGCGCAGAACTTGATAAAGAAATTGAAAAGCGTCGTACCTTTGCCATCATCTCCCACC
>NZ_JAILPX010000083.1 GCF_024699275.1 Selenomonas sp. | reverse complement strand
TTTGCTGGGCTTTGCTTTGCAGGCTTGGTTTTGCGGGAAAGTTTCGCGGAAAATCAGCAGGATCTCTTTTCGCGCACTGCTGGCCGTGAACTTTGGCGGAATGGTCATTGTCTATTTGCTGGGAATCAGCTGGTTTTATTTCTTTTCCAATTATGTGGTGGATGCTCCGATTGCCCTTTGGGCTGCTATTTTTTACTGCGGTATATTGCAGGCTGGTCCAGATTTTCTTCTCTGCATGGCTGCGGCAGGGCTGGCCTTGCGCTGCTACCGTGCTGGTCTTTGGCTGATGGATGGGCAGGATGATCGCGATTCCAGAGCAGCTGTAAGGGAGGTTTGAGCATGGGAAAGGCATTATTTATTACGGGGACAGGAACGGATATCGGCAAGACCTATGTAACAGGACTGATTGTCAAGAAACTTCGGGATGCAGGGCTAAATGGCGGTTATTACAAGGCGGCGTTGTCGGGGGCGGTTTTGGATGAAAAGGGAGTGCTCCAGCCAGGGGATGCGCTTCATGTCAATGCGGTGGCTGGTATTGGGGAATCCATCCCCCAGCTTGTTTCGTATATTTATCAAGAGGCTGTTTCTCCGCATTTAGCCGCTAAGCTCAATGACGAACCCATTGACTTTGGGCGTGTGGAAAAGGATTATCACCGCGCAAAGGATAAATACGAATATTTGACAATGGAAGGGAGCGGCGGGATTATCTGTCCTCTTCGATGGGATGAGAAGCAACATGTGATTCTGGACGATTTAGTAAAGCATTTGAACCTTGGCGTGTTGATTGTAGCCGATGCAGGACTAGGAACCATCAACAGTGCGGTGCTCACGATTGAACATCTGCGGGCAAGGGAAATTCCGGTGCGGGGAATCATCTTCAACAACTATATTCCCCATGACATCATGCAGGATGACAATGCCAAGATGATTGAAGCAATGACGGGGGTCAAGGTGTTGGCCTATGTGAAAAAAGGCGATAAAGAACTCGGCATGAAGGTAGAAGTGCTGAAAGGACTTTACGAATAAGAGGGATAATATGCAGAAGACTTTGGAGAAACGGGATCTGGATTTGATTTGGCATCCCTGTTCGCAGATGAAAGATTATGAGACTTTGCCCCCGATGATTATCGATCATGGGGAAGGCGTCTGGCTGTATGATATTTACGGCAAGAAATATCTGGATATTGTCAGTTCCTGGTGGGCGAATCTTTTGGGCCATTGCAACAAAACAATCAATGCGGGGATAAAAGAACAGCTCGATAAGCTGGAACACGTTATCTTTGCCAATTTCAGCCATAGACCTGCCATTGAACTTGCCGAGCAGTTAAAGGAAATAACACCGCCTAAAATCCAAAAATTCCATTTCAATGACAATGGTTCGGCGGCGGTGGAATGTGCGCTGAAAATGGCGTTTCAATTCTATCAGCAGGGAGGCAAGCCCGAAAAAAAACGCTTCATGTGCCTGACCGAAGGCTATCATGGGGAAACGATTGGGGCGCTTTCCGTAGGGAGCCTGGACCTCTATGCAAAGCTTTACCAGCCGATGATGATGGATAACATCCATATTGAAGCACCGGACTGTTATCGGTGCCCTTATGGCAAACAGCGGGATTGCTGCCAGTGTGAGTGCTTCGAAAAGGCGGAAAAAGCCTTCGCAAAGCATGGCCATGAGACGGCGGCCATGATCGCGGAACCCTTGCTCCAGGGAAGTGCTGGCATGCGGATTTATCCGCCCCTTTACTTGAAAAAACTGCGTGGGCTTTGCGATAAATACGATGTGAAGCTGATTCTTGACGAGATTGCAACAGGTTTTGGCCGTACGGGGACAATGTTTGCCTGTGAACAGGCTGGCATCAGTCCGGATATCCTGTGTATTTCCAAGGGGCTGACGGGAGGGTATTTGCCCATGTCGGTGACTTGTGTTAGCGAAGAGATCTATGATGCATTTTATGCGGATTACAGCGAAGGGCGGGCGTTTATGCATAGCCATACCTATGCGGGCAATCCCCTGGGGTGTGCGGCAGCATTAGCGGTTCAGAAGATATTCCGGGAGCAGCCTATCCTGAAGACCGCAGGGGAAAATGCGAAGTGGCTCACGGCAGAAATGGAAAATGCCTTTGGTGGGCATAAAAATGTTGGGGAGATTCGCCATATCGGCTTGATTCATGCCCTTGAACTAGTCAAGAATCCGGAAACAAAAGAACCGTTTGCGGAAGCAAAACGTACGGGCTATGCCATTTATAAACGGGCGTTGCAGTATGGATTGATTCTTCGTCCGTTAGGCGATGTGCTTTATTTCAATCCGCCGCTTACCATAACGCGTGCGGAACTTACACTGGCAATTGAAATGGCACAGCAGGCAATCATCGACGTATTGGGAAAATGAAAGCAAACGGGGAATCGTAAGTGCAAGCATTGAGGTTTGATGGGGAATCTGCTAAGATTAGTTCAGAATGTTTTGTTTGGGAAGCGAGGGAGGTCTTCGGATGAATTATTTGGGAATTGATGATGATGCTTTTATCCGCAATAATGTACCGATGACGAAACAGGAAATCCGCATTTTGAGCTTGGTCAAGGCACGGATCAAGCCGGATGCAGTTATCTATGATATTGGTGCAGGTACCGGCTCCCTTTCGGTAGAGGCTGCGCGCCTGGCACCACAGGGGACTGTTTATGCGTTGGAACGCAATGCCGAGGGGGTAGGACTTATTCGTGCCAATGCGGCAAATTTTGCTGTTCCGAATGTGAAGGTTATCGAAACGGAGGCACCGGCTGGTATCGAGCGGCTTCCCGATGCGGATACCGTCCTGATCGGCGGCAGCGGCAGCAAGCTGGAGGGGATTCTGGACGCGGTTACGCCCAAACTCAAGCCGGATGGACGTATTGTGCTTAACTGTATTACGGTACAGACGCTTATGCAATGCATTGACTATATGCGCGGCCATTCGGACAGCTATGTTTATGAGGCAATCCAGGTACAGGTCACGCGCCTGCAGCAGCTGGGGCCTTATGATATGGCGAAAGCTGCTAATCCCATTTATATCGTTACCTGCTGCAAAAAGTAGTCGGAAAGCATTTGACAATAAACATTGTCAATGCTACGATAGGAAATGTGAGTTTTATCAGGAAATAGAATAGGATGAATCAGGTGTCGAAAGACTTAATAGGGAAGCCGGAGAGCAAGATGCCGGCGCGGTCCCGCCACTGTAACAGCGAGTGAATCTGCATAAGTTATGTCACTGGAAGATGGGTACATCTTTTGGGAAGGCGCAGAGAAACGATGACCTGGAGCCAGGAGAACTGCCTGATTACAATCACCGTAGATCTACGAAGGATGGGGAGGGGATTGATGTCTGTCAACTGTTAACAGGGGACGGGCTGTTTTTGTGCGGAGTAAAAGACCCTTTCAGTATTACGAGAGGGTCTTTTTGTGTGCGTGGAAAAAGGAGGAATGAGTTTGTCCGGGCTGGTGATTAGGAAAATATGGAAAGCTGCCGCTTTATGCATTCTGGTGGTGGCAATCTGCACGGGCTGCAAGGGGATGGAATTGGGAGCAAGTGCCGGGGGACCTGCGTATACGGTTACCGATAAACAGGGAACGGTGGTGGAGATGCCAGCAAAACCCCATCGCATTCTGACGCTTTCGATGAGCACGGATGAAATCGTGTTGGGCTTGGTGAAACCTGACCATATGGTGGCGGTAAACCAGATGCTGGATGACCCGATTAGTTCCAATGTCGTGAGCCTGGCTCAGCAGGTGGAGACGAAAGTTAAAAATCCTTCCGTGGAAGAAATCGCGGCTTTGCAGCCGGATCTGGTCATCGTGCCGGATTGGGGAGATGTGACCAGGGTACAGTCCCTGCGCGATTTAGGGCTTAAAGTGGTGGTATGCAAAGGGGCTAAAAATCTTGCAGAAGTCCAGGAAACAGTACGGCTGATTGCCCAGGCGGTCGGGGAGCCGGAACGCGGAGAAACGCTTATCGGTAAGATGGATAGCAAGTTGGCTGAGATAAAGGCGAAGGTCGATAAGATACCGGAAGCGGAACGAAAATCTGTGGTCTTGATATCGCTGATGAAATCCTATGGCGGGATTGGCTGTTCCTTTGACGATGCCTGTCAATACGCTGGGGTAAAAAATGGCATGGCCAAACTGGACATCCATAACGGACAGGCGATGACCAAGGAACAGTTGGTGGCCATCAATCCGGATTATCTGTTTTTGCCAACCTATACGAATCATGGCAAATACGACATCGATAAATTCCGGGCGGAGTATTTGGAAGACCCTGCGCTGAAATCGTTAAAGGCGATACGCAACAATGGACTGCGTGACCCCTATGAGGGTTATATATATAATTGTTCCCAGGATTTTGTCTTTGGGGTTCAGGAAATTGCCTATCAGGTATATGGCGATGCCTTCAAACAGGACAAAACGGAGCATTTGACAGCAGTAGCTGAGTAATAGAGAGAAACAGGGAGGATACTATTATGACGACGAAAAAATTACAGGAATCCATCGCATTGACCTTGGCGCTTAGTACGTTATGCTTCGGTACCGCTTTGGCGGCTGAGCAGGATAAATACACGGAAGATTTGGGTGAGGTCTTAGTTACAGCCGAGCGGATTCCGGCTGCGGCCAAGAATGTTCCGGCTGATGTAACCGTTATAACGGCGGAAGATATCAAGGACAACCATTATCGCTCGACTGCCGAAGCGCTGAGCCATATCAATGGAGTCGTTATGACGAATGGCGGTGATGGCTATGATGAAACCGTCCGCATTCAGGGCGAGGAGCGAGTAGTCGTTCTAGTAGATGGCGAGCGCATAAACGATGACCAGGGCTCCATGAGCCGGGCCAGTGCAACCCTTTCCCGTGTGCCGCAGATTGACAATGTGGAACGCATTGAAATCGTAAAGGGCGGCAGTTCGGCTCTTTATGGCAGCGATGCTATCGGCGGTGTGGTAAATATCATCACCAAGACGCCGACGAAAAATAAAACAACTCTCGATATGAACACGGGTTCCTGGCATACCCATAACTATGTCTTGTCAAATGAAGGCCGCGAGGGGAAAACCAGCTGGCAGCTGGTAGGCGGTCTTAACAAGCGCAGCTATTTCTCGTACAAGGGAAATGACGGGGATAGCCATCGAATGCCAAGCAGTGATTACAGCAACAACAACCTGTCGGTGAAAGTAAAACAGGAACTGACGCCGGCTCAGTCCTTGACGCTGCGCTTCAATCATCAGTTGATTAACGGAAATCAGTATTATTATCAAGCTCCTACTGGTTTTGTGGCATCGGGCAAGCAGCAGAATAATTTCAACGATGGTTCGCTTACCTGGAAGTTTAAGGAAGATACGAAGCTGCCAGGATTCCTGCGCTATTTTGACCACAATAAATCGGCTGATTTTAGTGGCAAATTCAATACGCGCCTGCAGGGAATCGACTATCAGAATGGCTGGAAACTTGATGCGAATAATAAGCTGGTGGCTGGTCTTGAATATCATCACAGCAACTCGTCGAATAAACCAAATGGATTCTATGAAGACAAAAAAATCATCAACAAGGCCGCTTATGTGCAGGACACGATGCGCTTGAATCCCAAATGGTTCTTCGTCCCAGGCGTGCGGGTAGATAATCATACGAGCTTTGGCACCCATTGGACACCGAAGGCCGGTCTTACCTATCGGGCGGATAAAGCCACCAAGATGTTTGCTTCCTGGGGACGTGTTTATAAGGCACCAACTGCGGATGATAGGTTCTATGCTGCCGATTACGGTGCCTGGGGGTCTTATAAGGGCAATCCGAACCTCAAGGCAGAGACCGGACATACGGAGAGCTTGGGAATTACCCATGACTTTAATGGAAAGTCGACGCTGTCGGCCAGCTATTTCCACAGTGTCTTGAACGATGCGATTACTTGGTATGCTGCGGATGGTAAGAACTATGCGGCGACGAATGTTGACCACGAAAAACGGCAGGGGATTGAACTTTCGTGGCAGCAGAAACTGACGCCGGCTTGGAGCTATGACATCGGTTATACATATACCGATACGAATACGTCGGCTACCGATACGAATAGGTCGGCAAAAGACGTTTACAGCTATTTGCGTCATAACAGCATGCCAAACGCTTACCGTCTCGGCCTTCACTATCAGCAGGGGGCTTGGAAGGCAAATCTCATGAGCCGCGTGGGAACGGGGCTTGATAAGGCAAGTTACGGCAATCGCCACTTTGCCGTATGGGATTTCAATACGAGCTATGAAGCCAGCAAACAGCTGACGGTTTACTTGAAAGCACTGAATTTCACCAATCAGGCTTATTCGGTTTACAGCAGTTACCGCTATCCGGCCGCAGGTCGCTTCTTCCAGCTGGGCATGACGTATCAGTTCTAAGGAAGAGGCTTATGGTTTTATCAATCCGTGATTTGCAGGCTGGTTACTCGGGAAAGACGATTTTACAGCAGGTTTCCTTTTCTGTGGAAAGAGGAGAACTGGTGAGCTTGGTGGGGCCAAATGGGGCAGGAAAAAGTACCTTATTGAAGACCATTCGCGGCTTGCTTCCGGCACTTCAGGGAAAAATTTTCCTTCAGGGAACGGATATCACCAAGTTATCCGAGCGGGAATTTGCGCGGCGGGCTGGCTATTTGCAGCAACAAATGCAGGTGCCCTTTGCGTATACCGTGCGGCAAATTGTGCAGACGGGACGGTATCCCTATCTTCACTGGTGGCAGCAAGCCGGAAAGCAGGATGAAGAAATCGTTCGGGCGTGCCTTTCTTATACAGGGGCTTTGGATTTTTTGGACTGCCCCGTACAGGAGTTGTCCGGTGGCCAGCAGCAGCGGGTCTATTTGGCGAAGATATTGGCCCAGCAGACTCCGATCTTGTTGTTGGATGAACCGGCAACAGGCCTCGATCTCATCTATCAGGAGGAGATATTTCGTTTTTGCCGGGAGCTCTGTGCTGCTGGCAGGACGATTGTGATGGTTGTTCACGAACTGTCACTGGCTGCGCGCTTTAGCTCTAGGCTTTTACTGCTTTCGCAAGGGAAAGTCCTCGCCGAGGGGAAGCCTGTGCAGGTACTTACGCCAGAACTTTTGACCAAAGCCTATGGAGCTCCGATTGCGGTGAAGGAAAATCCGCTTACCGGTCACATGGATATCTATACGACGGGGAGCAGGCGGCAGGACGAGCGTCAGGCAAGACTTTTGCAAGCGGTGCTCGGCAGGGAGGTGACAGAGTGAGACGGTATGGCATTATCGTGTTAGTTCTGGGAATCTGCCTAGCTGTGGCAGGTATCCTTTCGCTTAGCTGGGGGCAGATGAAGATTCCCTTCTTTCATGTGGTGGCAGGACTCGCACAGGGAATGGAGCTTCCGTTTTTGACGCAGGTACCTGTGCCGGCGGATGAGATGGCAGTTATCTGGCATATCCGGCTGCCGCGAACTATCGTTGGTCTCTTGACGGGAGTGGGGCTAGGGATTTCTGGTGCAGTGCTTCAGGGGATTTTTGCCAATCAGTTGGCAGATCCTGGAATCATTGGCGTGTCAAGCGGTGCCTCGGTGGGTGCTGTGCTGGCAATTGCCACAGGAGCGGCTGGAGTTACGATGTTTGCCCTGCCAGTGGGAGCACTCGTCGGCGCGCTGGCAGCGGTTGGCCTTACGGTGGCGATGGCCTGGCGGCATGGGAGGATTCCTGTGATGACATTGCTCTTGTCTGGTGTAGTGGTTGGGATGTTTTTGGCGGCTTTTTCGGCAGCGGTGTTAACGCTTCTTGACGTGAACAAGCTGCAGGAATACCTCTTCTGGACTATCGGTGGACTGGATTACCGGCGTTGGGAACATGTGCTGTTGGGACTGGGCCCGATACTTGTTAGTTCGACGGTTCTGCTGATCTTGGCACGGCAGCTCAACGTACTGGTGCTGGGGGACAATGAAGCAAAAGCTGTGGGGATGGCGGTGAAACGCTATCGGCTGCTGCTGCTGGTGCTGGCCTCCATGGCTACGGCGACAAGTGTCTGCATAAGTGGCAATATCGGTTTTGTCGGCTTGGTGGTGCCGCATATGATGCGGCTCATCGTCGGCCCGGACCATCGGCAGCTTTTGCCAGCCAGCCTGCTCGCAGGCGCTGCTTTCCTCGTTCTTTGCGATGCAGTAGGGCGCGTTATATTGCCTGGCTATGAGATTCGTGTCGGAATTATGACCGCGTTTATCGGAACCCCGTATTTTTTATATTTGTTGCGAAAATATCAGCAGAAATTGGATTAGGAGGAGTTTATGGAAAGTATTATGGCTGGCGTGGCGTTATTTCAAAAGGGCGGCTTCATTATGTATGTGCTGCTTCTTTGCTCGCTTTTTGTGGTGGCTGTCGGCATCGAACGCTGGCAGTATTTTCATCGTGAGGATTCGGGACGGCAGTTTGCCAGCCGGTTTATGGACCTGGCTGGCAAGGCGGATTACGCCGGGGCCATGACGTTAGCTGCCAGCCATTACGGCGCCTTAAGCCGGTTGCTCCATGAAGCGGCCGTCCGTTATGCCGATGGGCATGAGGATGTTGCCGCCTATCTGGAAATTCAGTCCGGGACTGCCTTGGCAAGGTTCCGTCAGCGCCTCTATTATTTGAGTGTGGTGGTTACGATGGCACCACTTTTGGGGCTTTTGGGAACCATCAGTGGTATGATTTCGGCATTCAGTGTGTTCAATGGGGACTCGGCGCAGGCCGCCGCGATTACGGGCGGCGTTGGCGAAGCGTTGATTGCAACGGCCTTTGGTCTTTGTGTGGCAATTCTCGCCCTTATGATTCATGCTTATTTTTCCCAGCGGCTGGAAAATATCGTAACGGACATGGAGTCCTGCTTCTCACTTATAGAGACAAATCCTTCGGCATTTGCCGAGAAAGTCCGCAAGGAAGAGGAAGGTGCTCAGCATGCGCTTGCGTGAACGTCATCAAATCAAGCAGCCCTCTCTTATTATCATCCCCATGATTGATATTATGTTTTTCCTGTTGGTGTTCTTTATGATGAGTACGCTGTATATGGTGAATATGAAAACCGTGGATGTGGATATGCCAGCGGCACAGCATGCGGAAACAAAACTTCATGTGACTTATGTGGTGACGGTCCGTAAGGATGGTTCCCTTTGGCTCGAAGACAAGCCCATCGGTGAAGCGGAGCTGTTGACAAAGGCACAACAGTCCTATCAGCGGGATCCGCAGTTTGCCGTGGTGGTTCGGGCGGATCAAGGGCTCGATTACGGAATGGTGATTGGCCTGTTGGATGAGTTCAAGGCTTTGGGAATTACGCATATCGGACTGGCTGCTGATGGGGGAAAGTGATATGCGTGAGGAGGAACAGAAAGCAAAACTGCGGGCCTGGGG
>NZ_JAILPX010000060.1 GCF_024699275.1 Selenomonas sp. | reverse complement strand
TATTACCGGTGTTTCCGGTTTTGCGAAACCAGGCGATTGCGTGGATGTAATGGTGGTTTCCGGCACGAAGGAAGCAGGCTTCCGGGGAGAAATTCTCCTGCAGAATGTTCAGCTTCTGGCGATTAACAAGACAGGCGGCCCCGCTGCTGAGGATGATGAGGATAAGAAGAAATCCTCCCGTAGCAAGAAGGATGATGACGAGGGCGCCATCAAGGGTGACAGCGATGCCATGGCAACGGCTACTTTGGCCCTGCCCTTGGATGATGCTTTGAAATTGGCTACAGCTTCCCAGAAGGGCACGATTTATCTGGTGCTCCGTCCTGTGGCTCCTACAGATATTTTTACGATTAATACGGATTATATGATTCCTGGTGAACGGAAGGTGGAAACGGCGCCTAAAGCTAGTGCGCCGGCACCAGCTCCGGCCCCTGCCCGGGCACCGGCTCCGGCAGCTGCCAGCGCGCAGCCAGCCAAGCCTGCGGCACAGAGCGGAAGTTTTACCATAATTCGTGGGACGAAGAATAGCAGGGAGGACTAAATTGTATACAGGAACGAAAATCGCACTGGGAATGGCAGCGGTGACTGCTATCATGGCACCGGCTCCGGCTTATGCCTATGCACAGCCTTTGTGGCTCGGGGTTAATCAGGCTTATTATTTGAGCACCAACAGCGCGATTACAAGAGTAGCTGTCGGCAACCCCAAGATTGCTGATGTGCAGGAATTGGGCAAGTTTGCCATCAACATTGTAGCGATAAAGCAGGGAACCACGACGATAAATGTTTGGACGGCAAATGGAATGCGTCAGGATTTCACCGTCAGCGTAAATAATGAAGATAAAGGTCTGGCTGCAGCCATTGAACAGGCCATCAATCTGCCGGGGGTAACCGTGCAGATGGTAGGCGACCGGGTGCTTTTGCGAGGCACGGTCAGAAACCAGTACGAAAAGGATTTGGCCTTTAAGGTTGCCTGCCTTTATGTAGGCGAAGATTCCACGGTTACCAAGACCAATAATATGAAATTGGGCAGTAACGGTGGTTCGGATACAACAGTTAAAGCGGATGTGACGACAGAGGAGCAGGTAAGCAGCAGTGCGCGGGTTATTAATCTTCTGGATATGGAGAATCCTGACCAAATAAATATGGAAGCCATGGTTATCGAGATTAATTCCGATGACGCCAAGAAGCTGGGCTTGACCTATGCTTCCCCTATATCCAGCGATAACGATTCCGCAACGGTTACCTCTGATTCAAAGGGCACATCCTCTAGCGTCACCAAAAGTGGCGGCGTTAAGCTGGGGGATCCGGGGCTGTTCTACGGCGGTGAAACTTACGGCGTACAGCGTGATAAGGGCAGCCACTGGTACAACCGCAACTGGCTCTTTACCCATTTTTCCCAGATTAATGCACAGCTGCGCTTGCTGGTACAGCAGGGCAGAGCGCGGGTAGTTTCCCGTCCCAACATCACCACCATGAGCGGCAAATCTGCTGGCATCCTGGTGGGGGGACAGATTCCCTATCCTGTGCCGTCTACATCCAGCAACAATATTACTGTAGAATACAAGCCTTATGGTATTTCCCTGAATCTTATCAATCCGACGGTGGATAAGCAGGGAAACATTACCGCAAAAATCAACGCGGAAGTCAGCCGGCTGGATTGGTCCAATAGCGTTTCTGCCAACGGCTACAATATGCCGGGCCTGTCCACCCGTTCTGCTCAGACCGTAGTGAACATTCCTTCGGGCATGACCATGGCTATCGGCGGTCTCCTGAATTCCGAGGACAGCAAGACCATTCAGAAATTGCCCTTGCTGGGGGACATCCCCATTCTGGGTGAACTGTTCAAATATCACAACAACAGCCGTCAGAAATCGGAAATTATGATTCTGCTGACGCCGCGGGTGGTTAATGAGAATACGGAAGTTAAGATGTCGGATAAGATGGCAGATTACTTCAATGACAACCGCCGCGAAATGGAAGCTATGCAGAGTGTGGATGTGAACGGCCCTATTCCGGAAAAGCCGGACAAGAAGAAAAAGGCCGTGGTTCAGGATGAGACCAGCCCCTTGGACAACATTATGCCGGTAAGCGGCAGCCAGGGCAAATAAGGAGACTTCGAGAATTATGGGTGAATTTACACAGGAAATAAATGGTGTTGTCATCACCTTTTTCAGCACTGCTTCGGCGGTGGGCAAGACTCTTATCAGTACCAATATGGCTTCGGAGCTGGCCCGTCAGGGAAAAAAAGTCTGCCTGGTGGACTTTGACCTGCAGTTCGGGGATGTGAGCAATTATTTGCAGCTCATGCCCCATCGCACGGTTTATGATTTACAGCAGGCTATGACCCTGCAGGGAAATGCAGTGCGGGCGGAGGAATACCTGACGCCTTACGAATATCACAATGTGGTGTTCTATGTACTGCCGGCGCCCCAGCGTTTGGAAGAAGCCTACAACATCGATGCGGACAAGGGCATTGCCATGATTCGGAAGCTGCAGAAAGTCTTTGACTATGTGCTGGTGGATACCACTTCCATGTTCAGCCAGCTCAATCTGGCGCTGCTGGATTTGTCCACCATCGTCAGCTTCCTGGGCATTGTGGATTTTATTCCTACCATTAAAAATATGAAAATCGGTGCTGAGACGCTGAAAAAGCTCAACTACGATAAGAACAAGATTCGCTTGATTCTGAACCGCAGCAACGCTAAGACACGCATCAGCATTGATGATGTAGAAAATCTGCTGGGAGAACCTTTCTACCATATTCTGCCCAACGATTTCCAGGCGGCCAGCCGTTCCATTCAGGATGGTGTGCCCCTGGTACTTCGTTCCGGCGGCAGTGAATTGGGCGAGGCCCTGCGGGATTTGGTAGCCCGTTATACCAATCGCGTCTATGACGACGATATAGTGGATGAAGATGTGCCGGAATCCTGGCTGGCCAGGATTTTCAGCTGAAAGGAGATAAGCCATGGAATACCGCGTACTGCTAGCGGAGTCGGACAGACTAATGCTGGAGCGGCTCGGTCAGGTGGTAAACGATACGCCGAATTTTACCCTGGCAGCGAAATTCCAAAATGTCAGTGATGCCTTAGGGCAGGGGACGGTGTTTAATCCCAACCTGATATTGCTGGATATTGAGCAGCCTGGGGGCATGGGGCTTATCGACGAGTTCAAGAAGGTCTATCCTGGCGCCGCCATCCTCTGCATGGGGGAAAAATGGCAGGCGGAAAATGCCAGCCACAGCATTAAGGCTGGAGCCAAGGGCTACATCATCAAGCCCTTCACTGGCATGGAACTGCAGGAAACCGTGGAGACTTTCTCCCGGCTGGGCAGCGAGGCCGGTGCGGAGACTTTGGTGTTTTTCAGCCCCAAGGGCAAGAGCGGCAAGACTACACTGATTGCCAATCTAGCCATGGCTTTGGCTCGGAAAACCAGGGAGCCGGTGGGTATCATCGATGCGGATTTACAGTTCGGTGATATGGCGGTGTTTTTTAACCTCGCGCCCCAGACCACTATTGTGGAAGCGGTGCGGGATGCCAAGTTCCTGTCCCCCGCATCCCTGAGTTCCTACTTTATGCCCGTGGCGCCCAATGTCAGTGTGCTCTGCGGCACGCCGACACCTAATATGATTGATAAGATTGCCATTGATAAATTGGAAAATCTCATTGCCATGAGCCGCAGCCTGTTCCGCTATATTCTCATTGATGTACCGGCAGGTTTCAATCCCACATCGATTGCTGCGGCAGAGGCATCCAACACGACTTTCCTGGTCAGCATGATAAACGGTGCTTACGAAATCGACCATATGAAACGGGCACTGGATGTGTTCCGGGATTGGGAAGATGTGGAAGAGCGGGCGAAGGTTATCTTTACCCGTGTGGAACCCTGTGATTCCCGCTCCAAACTGGAGCTTTCGCAAAAATTGGGTTATCCCGTTACGGAGATTATTCCCAATGAATATGCCATCGTTTCCGACGCAGCGGATAAGGGGAAAATGGCCACGGACATCCGTCCGGACAGTCCCCTTTCCCGGCAGGTGGACCGGCTGGCCGATAACATCATCGGCAGACAGCACCGCATAAGGTGGGCTGCCGTATGAGACTGGTGTTAGCTCTGGCGGTGACTTTGCTGACCTTCGTGCTGCTCATGATGCTTATCCGCATCAAAGTGCGGCAGCATAAGGACCTGGTCAACCGCATGGAATACTTTTCCGGCTCGGCAGTGCGCCTGCGTCAGCAGGAGTTGCGCGGTACGCGCACAGCGGCCGTGGCCAAAGACAGATTCCGCGAGTTTGTGCGGAAGGCAGGGCTTTTTGTCCAGCGCCTCCAACACCGCGGCAACAGCATGGACTTCAAGATGCAGCAGGCGGATTGGCCGTTGCTGGGTTCTGAATTTGAAGTAATGCTGGCAATCATTGGTGCGATTTGTGCCGTGATTACTCTGGCTGCTACCTTTGAACCTGTGTTTGCTGTATTAGCTTTTGCTGGCGGCATATTGGCGGGACGATTGTTCTTGCATATCTATATCAAACGGCGGCAAAAAGCCTTTGCTGTTCAATTGGGCGATATGCTCACCATGGTGGCCAATGCTCTGCGGGCGGGCTTCAGCTTTATGCAGGCCTTTGAACTGATTGCCCGGGAGATGGATGCTCCTATGGGGCGGGAAGTGCAAAAGGTGGTAAGTGAAGTAAATTTTGGTGCTACCTTGGAGACTGCTTTAGATAATATGCAAAAGCGTGTGGCCAGTTCGGATTTTGAATTGGTGGTTACAGCGGTTTTGATTCAACGGCAGGTAGGCGGTAATTTGGCGCAGATTCTGGATACCATCAGTGAGACCATTAACGAGCGCATCAGAATGCGTCGGGAAGTAATGGCTCTGACGGCTCAAGGGAGAATGTCAGGTATTGTACTGGCGTTGTTGCCTGTGGCATTAGGTATCTTTTTGAATATGGTAAGTCCTGATTATATGCGGCCCCTCTTGGAAGAACCTATGGGTAGAATGGCTATTATTGGCGCTGTTATACTGGAAATCATCGGTTTTGTGGTTATCCGCAAGATTGTTGATATAAAAGTCTAAGTATGTAAATCCTAGAGGATTTTACATAAATAATTATTTTTTATCTAATTAGGGAGGATTTTAGAATGAAGGAAATCATCGATTACTTGAAGGCACGCTACCTCAATGAAAAGGCTCAGGGCATGGTGGAGTATGCACTGATTGTTGCTTTTATTGTGGGTGTAGCAGCTATTGTATTTGGTGCAAATTCGACAGATGAAGGTAGCTTTACGGCAGCTGTAAAGGGTGGCTTCAAAAAGGCTTCTGATGCAATTAAAGGTGTTTAATTATTGCTAGGCTGTATTAAATAAAGGAGGATGACGGAAATGAAATTAATGCAGAAAGGTCAAAGCATGGTGGAGTTTGCCGTCATCTTTCCTTTTTTTATGTTTTTGATTATGTCTTTAGCTTATTTTGGGCTGGCTTTTGCAGATTATCTGCAGCTTAATAATATTGCCCGTAGCAGCGCTAGAGAGGCACTTAACTATACTAATATATCAGCAGAAGATAATAAGAAGAAATCTAATGGTCAATTAAATAATGAATTAAAATCAAATTACAATAAAGTTAAAGAAAAATATAGTAAGCAAAAATTAATTTCTGATATGTATAGCTGGGGAGATAAATCCAGCAAGTATGATATAACTTATGATAAAAGTAATGAAAATGTAACTGTGACGATTAAAGCACCGCTGAATAAAGATACTAATTCTTTGCCTGCGATTATGGACAGGTTAGCGAATAGTAATGTCAGTGATAGCGGAACTTTTGATATAAACATTAAATACACGATGTATAGTGGTTCGACGAAATAGTAAGTGGGAGTGAGTAGGCGATGTCATTATTGACAAGCTTAGGGAGAATTGATGGAATAAATAAACAGGTGATGATATTTTCCTCCCATGATGAAGGGCAGGAAAATATCGAAGACCGTTCCTATCAGGCAGCAAAACATCGTATTCATCAACTGATTGTGGATGGGATGACGCCAGATGAGCAAAAGGTGTTATCTGCCGCCAATAATGATTCACATCAAATAGATGAAGTAATTCATAAATATTGTCAGCAGGTTATC
>NZ_JAILPX010000054.1 GCF_024699275.1 Selenomonas sp. | reverse complement strand
TGGCCTCAGCGGTAGTACGCTCTGCCAAAAACAGCGTATCATGACCATTGCCTGCTGTTGCGTCCACTACTATCCGTGCATTTTTTAGTGCAGGCTCTATGGCTGTCTTGACCAAATTCAATACATTGCTTACCGTTTGCACACTTACCCTCCTAAAAAGGCCAAAGCAGAAAAGACTTCTGCCCTGGCCTTACACATTCTAAATTATTTTATTCCACAATTTCCCGCAGAATTACGTTCTCTGCTTCATCCGTTGTCTGCAGCTGCACGCTGACTACCTCTTTGGAAGAAGTGGGTACATTCTTGCCCACAAAATCAGCACGAATCGGCAGTTCCCGATGACCTCTGTCTACCAGTACAGCAAGCTGTATGGTTTTTGGACGGCCATTATCAATGACCGCATCCAAAGCAGCACGAATCGTACGCCCCGTATAGAGCACATCATCTACCAGCACGACGATTTTGCCCGTAATATCCACCGGCAGTTCCGTTGGACGCACAATCGGCTGGTAGGCAAGCGTTGAAAGATCATCCCGATACAACGTAATATCCAGTACACCCACAGGCGGCTTTTGACCTTCAATTTTTTCGATGTTCTCAGCCAGACGCTCAGCAATGGGCACACCACGGGTACGAATACCTACGAGAACGATATTTTCCACACCCTTGTTCTTTTCCACAATCTCATGGGCAATGCGGGTCAGTGCCCGGCGAATACCTTCGTTGTCCATCAGGACAGTTTTATCCATAAATTCCATATCCACGCCTCCTGTTCACTGCTGTGATTTGCTGCGCTTATTGCGCAGGCCGGTTAAGATTTTCTCTATATCGTTCGGGATTGGTGCCGTAAACGTCATTTCCTCTTTCGTCACGGGATGCGTCAGGGTCAGCTGCAGCGAATGCAGCGCCTGACCATTAATGGCGAAGGGCGAAGACTTTTTCGGCCCGTACTTGGGGTCATTGACCAATGGATGGCCAATGCTGGTCATATGCACGCGAATCTGATGGGTGCGGCCGGTTTCAAGCTGACATTCCACCAAGGTATACTCGCCAAACCGCTCCAAAACCTTAAAATGCGTAACGGCTGGTTTGCCATTTTCACGTACAATGGCCATCTTCTTGCGGTCAGTGGGATGACGGCCAATATCGCCCTTGATGATGCCCGCTTCCTCTTTGATATTGCCATGCACAATCGCCCAATAAGTACGGTGCGCAGTCTTCGTGCGAATCTGCTCGGCTAAATTAAGATGCGCCGTATCGTTTTTGGCACAGACCATCACACCGCTCGTATCCTTGTCCAAACGATGCACAATGCCGGGACGGATTTCACCGTTGATGCCGGATAAATCCTGACAATGGAAAAGCAGGGCATTGACCAACGTGCCGCTGTACACGCCGGAAGCCGGGTGCACCACCATACCACGAGCCTTATTCACCACGATGATATCTTTATCCTCATAGAGAATATCTAATGGAATATCCTCAGGCTCTACACTTATGGGTTCTGCCTGCGGCACAGTTACCTGCACCGCTTCGCCCCCCCTCAGCTTATAGTTGGCCTTACACACAATTCTATCGACCAGCACATTGCCCTGCTCAATGAGTTTTTGCACATGCGAACGGGAAAGTTCTGGGAAGCGTTCCACTACGAATACATCGAGCCGCTGCCCTTTTTCTTCCGCCGTAAATACAACAGGTTCCATATTATTCATCCGTTTCTTTGTAAAGTATGGCATAAATCATGCTGGCTACGCCCAGTACAATGGCAATATCGGCGATATTAAACACCGGCCAGATCCGAAAGTCGAAAAAATCCACCACTAAACCGCTCCGAATGCGGTCAATGAGATTGCCCACCGCACCGGCCAGCAGTGCTACACAGCCATAATGAAAATACGCCGACTGGTGCTTGAGCCGGGGATAATAATAGACAAAAGCTGCAATCATTACCGCACCTGCCAAAATAAAGAACCAGCTTTGATGTGGCAGCATCCCAAAAGCCGCCCCTGGATTCAGCACATAGGTAATATGAAAGACGTTTTTGATTACGGGAACGCTCTCTCCCGGGGTCATGGTCAGCATGACCAAACACTTCACCAGCTGGTCTAAGACCAACAGGACCAAAAACATTCCTAATGCCAATCTGCCTTAGCCCTCCTGCTTATCGTCCTCTCCCAGTTCCTTAGCCTCATAGGGTACGGCCTGATGCTCAGACAGCGCTTTCTGCAGGGCTTCAGCCTGCGTGCCCACGGCCTTCTTTTCCCGTTCTTCCTTCTCCGGGTCGGGAATCTGTTTCATCGTTTCATCAATAACAGCCAGTTCAGACTCCAACGTCACCTTGATTTTGCGCAGGAACGTATTCTTCTCCCGCACTAAACGGTCATATTCCTCTACAATCGCCTGCGCTTTATTCTTGGCATCATCAATGATTTTCTCTGCCTTCATCTCGGCTTCCTGCAGTTTATTGGCACACTCTTTTGCCGTATTTTCCCTGGTTTCTTCCGCATTCTTACGGGCATTGCTGGTCACTTCCTCGGCAGTCTTCTGCGCCACGAGCAGTGTGTCCTTCAGATTCTGCTCCAACTGCTGATACTGCTCATTATCCTTTTTAGCCCGGGTCAGTTCTTCCTTCAGCCGGTCATTTTCCCGGAACAGTTTTTCATAGTCATTTACAACTTTATCAAGGAAATCATCAATCTCGTCTTCATTGTAGCCACGAAAGCTGCGTTTGAAATCCTTGTTGTGTATGTCCATTGGTGTAAGCAAAATGATTATCCCCTATCTATAGGGCGGAAACTCCGCCAGAATTCTAAAACTACACCAACTATACTATCATATTTTCGGTGAAAATTCTACATCCGCCTCTTAATCTGATGGATTTCTGCTGCCCATCACCGCCTAAATCCCCCAAACAAAAATCTCCCGTCAAAGAACTGTCCGCTAAACAGTCTTAAACAGGAGATTCCCCTTATAAATAACGTTTCAGCACCACCACGGTACGCCCTTTCTTGGTTGTACCGCGTACCTCTGCCACTTCCAGCCTGCCGCGTCCTCGCAAGGAGAGGATATCCCCCTCCTTGACATTTTGTGATGCACTCTTGGCAGGCTGCCAGTTGATCTTGAGCTTATCCGCCGCAATATCCGCAGCCGCCTTGCTGCGGGAAGATCCAAAACCGGCAGCGGCAATGGAATCCACTCTAAGCGATGCCACCGTAGCCCGGATTTCCTTGCAGCGTTCCTCCTTAGGGGCAATAGTGCTCAAATCCGCTCTGGCACATTCCACCCCCACAGCACCGATTTTCTCCAGATTAGCCAACAGGAAATCCGCCATCTTATCTTCACAGATGATGCGCACGGAATCATTGGTCACCAGTAAATCCCCGATGGTATCCCGTTCGATTCCCTGACCCATTAAAGCCCCCAGCACATCGCGATGGCTGAGTCTGGCAAACTGCCCGTTCCACTTGGCTTCGATACAGTCCAGACCAAAGCTGGTCGGTGAGCCGGCAAAGTCCTCGTGAATGAAGACAGCCCTTGCCCGTTCCGCTCCCTGATAGCCACCGGCAAAATCCACCCGAATATTGCCATAATTTGCAGCCACTGTTTCCGCGATTTCCTGGCCAAAGGGATCCAAGAAACCGGAAATCCGAAATTTCTGGGTACGCAGGACATTTTCCGCTAAATCCACCAATTTAATGACGATTTCTTCGCCCTCGGTTCCCTTATAAAACCGGATTAATTTCTCTTTTTGTTCACTTGCCATAATTGATTTATTGCCTCTTATTTTTTCAGCCAGGGCATTTCTGCCGAGACTTTCTTTTCTTCTTCGGTATAACTTACATTAACATTGCTGGGAGCACACAGGAAGACATTGTGCCCAACCTTTTTGATTTCACCATTCAGGGCATAGGTCGTACCACTGATAAAGTCAATGATGCGCTTGGCATCCTCCGCCTCCGTCTTCTCAAAATTGATGACCACCGGCTTCTTTTCCCGTAGATTATTGGCCACCTGCTGAGCATCGTCAAAGGTTTTGGGTTCAATGACGATAACCTTCATCTTCATGCTGGTAACCGTACTGTTCTCCCGAGCAGAAGCAGCCGACTGGAAATCCACCACATTCCGGGAACTGTCGTTGCGATCATGGTTCATTGTAAAACTCTCTTCCTCTTCTTTCGGTTCGAAATTGCGCTCTTCCTTATCCTTTTCCTCTTCCAAATCCAGTTTCTCATCCGCCGGATCCATAAGCCCCATCTTTCCGCAAACTTTATCGATAATACTCATGACTTGTCCCCTTTATTAATACTGGCGCGGACCAAAGATGGCGGTACCTACCCGCACAATATTGGCGCCTTCTTCCACAGCTATTTCATAATCGTGGGTCATGCCCATCGATAGCATATCTATATTCGACATCGGCAAGCCTGAATCCTGTACCTGCCGATAAATTTTATACATTTCCCGAAATAGGGGACGACATTTTTCTACATCCTCATAGTTAGGAGCCATACACATCAAACCGCGCAGACGCAAATGCGGCAAAGCCGTCACGGCCTGCAGCATTGCCTGCAAATCCTCATGGTATACGCCAGACTTGCTGTCCTCTTTGGCCAGATTTACCTGCACAAGGATATCCTGAATCTTATCCAGACGGGCCGCCTCGTCGCTGATGGTCTGGGCCAGATGCAGGCTGTCCACCGAGTGAATCAGGTCTGAAAATTTCACGGCCTGCCGTACCTTATTGGTCTGTAAATGACCAATAAGGTGCCAAGTAACGCCATCACCAATTTCCGCAAATTTGGCCTTGGCCTCCTGCACGCGATTCTCGCCCACATGTGCTGCTCCAGCGGCAATGACGGCCCGCATGGCATCTATATCGTGATTCTTCGTCACCGCCACCAGGGTTACCTCATCATCCTTTGGCGCGATGGTACGCCGTGCTCTGGCTGCTTCAATCCTTGCCATGACATTTCTGTAACGCTCTGCTATATCCTGCCCCAAAACACTCACCCCTAATTGAAATCCATTAATATTGATTCAGTGCAATTATGGCGGCCATCCGCCCTGTCTGACCACTATCCGCCCGATAGGAATAAAACCACTGATGCTGGCAATCGGTGCAGGTATCGGCCATTTCAATATGTTCCTTTGCTAACCCCGCCGCCAATAATTGCTGGCGATTAGCCTCCCAAAGGTTTACATAATACTGGCCTGCCTGCTGCATAATGATGCCATCGGCATAGCTGGAAAACACGGTGCGGAACTTTTCAGCCACGTCCTCGCCCACAGCAAAACAACAGGGACCGATTGAAGGGCCGATACCTGCGAGAATATCAGCCGGCTCAGAAGCAAACTCAGCCTGCATCCGCAACACTGTATCCCGGGCAATTTGGGCCACAGTTCCTTTCCAGCCCGCATGGGCAATACCCACAGCCTTTTTCTCCGGATCCAGGAATATCACGGGCACACAGTCTGCGAAACATAGCATCAAGGGCAGGCCCGGCTCATTGGTAATCAGGGCATCGGTGTCCGCAATCGCATCTGCATAATCCTTAGCCCCCCGGCCAGCATCTGCCGATGTCACCCGCTGAATAGCCGCACCATGCACCTGCTGCGGCGTAACCAATTTCTCCGCCTTCAGCCCCAGGGCCTGAAAGAAACGCTTCCGATTTTCCCAGACAATATCCGCCTCATCCCCTACATGCAAGGCCATGTTCAGCCCCTTGTAGGGCTGGACACTAATTCCCCCCAAACGCGCACTGAACCCATGCTGACAGATGTCCTCCGTAAAGGTGGAAAACTTCCCCCGCCAGAGATTATTACCCAGATGTTCGATTGCAAAACTCATCTGCTCACCCCGTTAACCAACTATTTTAGCCGCACACACCACAGCGATGACAACCGTCAAAACACTGCAGCGTAGGCTTCAATTCCTCTGCTTTACGCAATTCCTGATAGATGTACGCTCGACTAAAGCCCATATCCAGTCCCTCCCAAGGGAACAACTCATCGGCACTGCGCTCCCGATAGAGGTAATCCGCCAGGGAAAGTCCGCATTCCTTCATGGCCCGCTTAAAAGCCTTACTGCCGCCATTGGCGCAGGCCCGCAGCAGGGCCTCACCTACCTGGCGATCCCCCCGAGCGAGTACGCCTTGAATAAAGGCCTCCTTCGGAGATTCCACCCCCACAATGATATTCTTGCGCTTGCGCAGTCCCTGTGTCAAGACTTTAGCCGCCTTTTCCACATATTTCTTATCAGCCATAGGCAGCCATTGGAAGGGCGTAAAAGGCTTAGGGATAAAGGGATTAACGCTCAGGGTTAAGGTTCCCTTGCTGCCATGCTCTTCCATATAATCCTTAAGACGGCTGGCCAAATCCACAATGGCCTCCACATCCTCCAGCTGCTCAAAAGGAAGGCCAATCATAATATAAAGCCGGAAATGGCGGATGCCCGCCTTGAGGCCCATCTCCATGGCATGAAAAAGATGTTCTTCCTCAATCCCCTTGTTGATAACTGCCCGCATCCGGCTGCTGCCTGCCTCAGGAGCCATCGTCAGCGTCTTGAGTCCGCTTTCCGCCAACGAATCCACCAACTCCTGCGTCACCGAATCCGCCCGGAAGGAAGCCACCGACATGGAAAGCCCTTCGCCCAAAATATCCTTGCAGAGTTCATTGATTTCTGGATAATCGGAAATAGCCGCCCCCATCAGACCAATGCGTTTTTTATAGGACAAGGCCTCCCTGACCTCCCGGGTCACCACCCCCAGGGAGCGGTTGCGAGGACGGCGGAAACAATAGCCTGCCATACAGAAACGGCAATGGCGGCCACAGCCCCGGGCTGTTTCAATCAAATAGAAATTGAACTCCGTATTTTCCGTACGCACCACCGTATGAGCAGGATATGCATCCAAATCCTGCACCCACTGACGGGAAACCTTAGCGGGTGCATTTTCCCGCGGGGTAATCGTCTGTAAACGACCATCCTCACCATAGCTGTGTTGATATAGGGAAGGCACATAAACCCCCGGCACCTGAGCCAAGCGCTGCAGCATCACCTGCCGGGAAAGCCCCTCTCGGCGCGCCTGATAGAACACATCCATCAGCGCCGGCATGATGACTTCCCCTTCACCGATGACAAAGGCATCAATCACCGCCGCTAAAGGTTCCGGATTAAAAGTGGCACAAGGTCCTCCTGCAATAATCAGCGGGTCCATATCCCCCCGCTCCTGTGCCCGTATCTTTACCTTGCCCAGTTCCAACATCTTGATGACATGGAAATAATCCATTTCAAAGGAAAGCACAAAGGCAATCATGGCAAACTGCTGCAACGGCAGCTGATTCTCCAGACTCATGAGCGGTGTGCGGGTATTTTCATAGCGCTCGATGCTCTTGCGCTCAGGCAGAAATACCCGTTCACAGGCGGTGTCGCTGCGCTTATTCAACAGTTCATAAATGATATGGAGCCCGAGATTGGACATACCGACAAAATAGGAATTAGGATACGCCAGTGCCACGGGCAAACGTGTCCCCAGCGGATACCGGTAATAGCCTTCCTCTGCCGCCAGCTGTTCCTTTAACTCCTGTTTCAATGCCCAAGTCAAATGCCTTACTCCTTTTCTTCCCCTTACTCTTTTTCCTTTTCCTTATGGGCCTGCAATTCCTGCAGTTCTTCCATAAAACTGCTGATATCCGCAAATTTCCGATACACCGAAGCAAAACGGATATAAGCTACCTCATCAAAATTCTTGAGTTTATTCATGACCAATCGGCCAATATCGACCGTACTGACTTCCTGCTCCATGGTGTTGCGGATATCCCGTTCGATTTCATTGGCCAGCGCCGTAATACGCTCCAGGGATATATCCCGCTTGTCACAGGCTCGGATAATTCCATTTAGGATCTTATCCCGCTTGAATACCTCCCGACGCCCATCCTGCTTCACCACCATTAATGGCTGCTTTTCCACCACTTCATAAGTGGTGAAGCGGCGGCCGCAGGCTGTACACTCCCGGCGGCGGCGAATGGCTGCCCCATCATCTGCCGACCGGGAATCTATTACTCGACTGTCATTTTGTTTACAATATGGGCATTTCATCGCCGCACCTTCTTTATCCCTTTATTTTTGATTTCCTTGTTTGGAGATTTGGTTGTCCTATGCCTGGCTGCCTTGTCACCAGCAGGCCGCACCAGACATTTCTTATCGTAACCAATTAAATCCGTCCGCCCGGCCTTGCGCAGTGCCTTGCGCACAATGGACTGATTCTTCGACAGCCAGTATTGCATAAGTGCCCGCTGCATCAATTTATCTTCGGGCGATTTTGCCGAATACACCTTCTCCCCCGTCAGCGGATCAATTCCCGTATACCACATGCAGGTGGAAAGGGTTCCCGGCGTGGGAATAAAATCCTGCACCTGCTGCGGATGATACCCCTTATCGCGAATAAACTCCGCCAGTTCAATGGCATCTTCCAGCTTGGACCCAGGATGACTGGACATAAAATAAGGCACCAGATACTGTTTCTTGCCCAGCTTCTTATTCATGGCAGTAAACTTATCCACAAAGCGCTCATAGACCTTGCGATTGCTCTTCCCCATCATACGGGTGACCCGATCTGTAATATGTTCCGGCGCAATCTTTAGCTGCCCGCTGATATGATGCTGACAAAGTTCCTGCAAAAATTCATCCTTGGCCAGCAGCAAATAATCAAAGCGCACGCCGGAACGGACAAAGACCTTTTTCACGCCGGGGACAGCCCGCAACTCCCGCAGCAATTGAATGTAATCGCTATGATCAGCCACCAGATTCTGACAGGGAATTGGTGAAAGGCAGGGCTTGCCCCGGCAGGTCCCCCGAGTGAGCTGGCCATCACAGCTGGTTCGGCGAAAATTAGCCGTAGGCCCCCCCACATCGTGGATATAGCCCTTGAATCCCGGCAACTGGGTCAATAGCTTCGCTTCCCGGAGCAATGACGCATGACTGCGCCGCTGAATAATCCGCCCCTCATGGGAAATGATGGCGCAAAAATTGCAGCCGCCAAAACAGCCCCGCTGACTCAGCAGACTGAACTGCACCTCCGCAATGGCCGGTACGCCGCCTGCCTGATCGTAAATCGGATGCCAGGTACGCATATAAGGCAGGTCATAAATCTCATCCATCTGCTCTTCACTCAGCGGTTTAGCCGGTGGATTCTGCACCACACACCATTCATCATTCTGCTGAGCCAGTTTCCGTCCCCGAAAAGCATCCTGTTCCAGATATTCCAGCTTAAAAGCCTCGGCAAACCTGCGCTTGTCCTCAGCCACCTCCTGATAAGAAGGAAGCGGCAGATGATCCCAAACATAATCCATGTGGGGTACCTTATAACAGGTTCCCTGTACATCCTGAATGTTTCCGATTTCCACTCCTTGCTGCAAATCAGCAGCCACTTCCAAGAGCGCCCGTTCACCCATACCAAAGATCAACAAGTCCGCGCCACTATCCACCAAAATAGAACGGCGCACAGCATTGGACCAGTAATCGTAATGAGCCATACGCCGCAGGCTGGCCTCAATACCACCAATAATAAGGGGCACATCCGGATAGAGCTCCCGCAGGCGGTTACAGTACACAATCGTGGCCCGTTCTGGCCGATAGCCAGCCTTCCCGCCTGGAGAATAGGCATCCTGATGGCGCATCTTCTTAGCTGCCGTAAATTTATTTAAGAGAGAATCCATATTTCCTGCAGAAACAAGAAACCCCAGCCGTGGTTTTCCCAGGCGGTTGAAATCCCTGGTAGAATGCCAGTCCGGCTGGGGGATAATCCCTACTTTATAGCCATGCTTTTCCAATAAACGGCAAAGAATGGCCGGCCCGAAGCTGGGATGATCCACATAAGCATCACCGGACACAAAGACAAAGTCCAGCTGCTCCCAGCCTCGTTCTTCCATATCTTTTTTGCTGATTGGCAAAAATTCCTTCATTATTTCCTGCTATCCTTCTTGTTCGTACCATCGCCAGCAGCTGCCTTGCCGGTCGTCTGCTCCGGGGTAAAGGTCTTTTCGACCACCTGCCCCACATCACCAGCTTTGCCCAAATCCTGGCCATTGACCTTCATTTCCACTGCCCCGGCATTGCCGGCAGTGATAACGACCTTCTCTTTGCCCTTCCAGGTCTGGGTTTTACCCGGTTCCATGGTACCTTCATAGACGGTCTTACCGTCTGCCACTACCTGAGTCCAGCATTTATCCGTAAATTTGGCCACCAGTTCTACACCGTCAACTTTCTTGGCCACAGCCTGGTCCTGAGCCTTTTCCTTAGCCGGCTGGCTCTTAGCAGCTGGTGCCTTGGCCGTCTGCGTGACGGATTTTGTCGTGGTCTTAGGTGCACTGCTGTCCTCCATAGCAAAGAGATAGTAAGCACCTGCTCCGACCAGCAGAACAATCAACGCAATCAATAGCGTATTCTGACTATTGCTGGAGCCGGAAACCTTTTCCCGGTACTCGTCACCTGTGGCCAGTTTAGCCTTGACTTCCGCCCGATTCTGTTCTTCGGCCTCCACAATTTGCTGTTTCGTCTCTTCAGCAGCTGTCACCTCTTCAGGATGATTCTCTTCCATGAACTGGCGCACTACTGCATCCGCATCCACCTTCAAAAAATTGGCATAGTTGCGGATAAAGCCCTTGGCATACACCGTTCCCGGCAACTGCCCGTACTCACCTTTTTCAATAGCCTCTATATATAAGGCACGAATGCTTGTGCCCTTCGCAATGTCCTGAATTGTTAGATTTTGCCGTTCACGCTCTGCGCGTAATTTATCACCAATCATGTTCCATATCCTCCCTATTTATGCAAAGCGCTTCAAAAAAGCGCTACCAAGCAATATTATACATAAATATACAGCGTAACACAAATTTTTTTCCTTAATATAAGAAGAAAATCTATTGTCCTTTAAGAGTATACAAAAATCCAAATTCTTCATTTTCTGTAACACAAGTGCCTTAAGATTTTCAAGCAAAAGCAGCCCTCCCAATAGGAAGGCTGCCCTTATCCAATACAGCCAATATTTTTTTTCTGCTGATCTTTATCCAGTAGATTTTGCAGCGTAATGCCCTCCAAAACCTCACTGATGCTATCGCAGACCTTCTCCCAAATGCCCCGGGTCACGCAGGTACAGGCCTTGTTACAACGCTGCTCCACTGCTCCAGCCTCCGCCAGCAGACAATCCACCACAGCAATAGGCCCTTCTACCGCAGTGATAATGGCGCTGATGGTAATTTCTGCAGGGCTCTTCGCCAGCATATAGCCCCCCTGAGCACCGCGGGTACTCTGCACAATGCCCGCCCGGCGCAGGGGAACCATCAACTGTTCCAGATAATTTTCCGACAAGCCCTGCTGCTGAGCTATACACTTCAAGGAAACCGGCCCCTCCCCATAATGAAGTGCCAGCTCATAAAGTGCCGTCACACTATATCTCCCCTTGGTTGAGATTTTCATCCAGTCACCTCTAATACTCCAAGTTAATCGCTGAAATTGGTCATTCCAATATAGCAGAAAAAATAAGGCCTGTCAAAAAGGCTTTCTGCACACGGCCAGTTTGATCGCAAAACTTATTCCTCAAAGCGAAACGAGAATTTTCTTCCCGGAGTAATGTATTTTAACAAGAAGAGTTCACATTCGCTCACCCTTCCCACCACATTGACACGTTTATCGGCAGGCTGGGATCTCTTGACGATTTCCAGTTCGCCCATGTAACGCTGATAATCCCGATTGTCAATGGTAATGGCCCCCCGACGCCGTTCCTTATTATTCTCCGCTTTCACGGAACTAGTAAGCAGGCCCCGGCTTTCCTGAGCACGGACAGCATCCCGGGCCTCATCCTCCCGGGCGGTAAAATGATGCCCCAATAACGCCTGCTGCACAGGATCAGCCGTCAGCAGCTGGGCTTCCAGAACCACTTCATCCCCCTGCAAACCACCCAGGGTAGTGAGTTCTGATTTTATCGGCAGACTGTCACTTAAGAATATAGAATCTATCCCGATAGCTGCCAGATGACGGGCTGCCCTGTCTGTATGCCACAGACGATGCGCCTCCAAGGTAGGCAAGCCTTCAAATAGCGGTCCCCGCTTTCTCCCCTGGCTGGGCACAAAGGCCCCCACCTTTATGCCCAGCTGCTGAAGCATGGTGGTTTTGCGCCGCAAAATGCTTTCGCTGAGCCCCGTTCCCCGTCGGGGGTAGAAATTATGCAGGGCATCGATATGGGAAAAATCTGTACCAGCTGCCTGCAGTTCCGACAAAATCCTTTCCGTTACAGTACTGGCATTCAACTGCAGGCGTATCCCCTGATCATTATGGCTGAGCTCCGCAATCTGAGCCGCCTCATAACCATAATCCAGCCGCAGGGTAGTAATGCCCAACTGCCGAAAGGCAGATAAATCAAAAGCCGGCATATCCAGTATAGCCAAGGTTTTGGGAGAGATATCCGAAATGATTTCCATGCCATACTGACGGGCCGCTGCCAGTATTTCCGCTAATTCCCGCTTGAGGGCTGCTGTATCCGTTTCCGGAATATGCAGCGAAGTAAATACCCGGCGGATACCACATGCAGCCGCAGCCGACAGTAAATCCAAATTTTCCTCCCGGGTATTATCCAGCCCCGGATAAAGGGATATTCCGTTTTCCATCTGCTCACTCCCTTATTCGCAGTGCCCTGCCCAAATGACCATCAGCCTTTGCCAGAGCTGCCTGTCCCTGAACATAACCCGCGCCGGTCAGATGGATATAGATTGCCAATTTGGCATTGCCCCTAGCCTCCTGTAAGGCCGCGATGCTCTCCTCCCGGCTGCAGCCCGTCGCTTCCATCACAATGCGCCGGGCTCGCTCCTCCAGTTTTGCATTGGAGGTTTTAACATCCACCATCAAATTTCCATAAACCTTACCCAACTTAATCATGGTAGCTGTAGAAAGCATATTGAGCACCAGTTTTTGCGCGGTCCCCGCCTTCATCCGAGTAGAACCGGTAACGACCTCCGCTCCGGTCACCGGCAACAGGGCAATATCGGCATAATCTGCCAGGACAGCCTGAGCCGAGCAGGCCAGAGCGATGGTTGCCGCCCCCAGTTTCCGGGCATATTGCAGACCGCCGATAACATAGGGTGTACGCCCCGAAGCGGCAATCCCCACCAATACATCTTTAGCCGAAAATTTCCGCTCTGCCAAATCCTGCAGAGCCAGATCTGGATTGTCCTCAGCCCCCTCCTGTGCCTTAAAGATGGCCGGCATGCCGCCAGCTATTACCCCTTGTACCAGCTCAGAAGATACGCCATAGGTAGGCGGACACTCTGAAGCGTCCAATATGCCCAATCTTCCAGATGTACCAGCCCCCAGATAAAAGAGGCGGCCTCCCTGAGCCAGCCGTTTGGTTATGACATCCACCGCTTCTGCTATTGACGGTAAGATTTTTCCCACAGCTAAAGCGACCTGCTTATCTTCCGCATTGATAATATGCAACATTTCCAGTGTCGTTTGTTCATCAATATGCGCACTGGCAGGATTGCGGCCTTCGGTACTTATTTTTTGCAAGTCCAGCATACGTAATTTATGACTCCTTTTCTTCTGACGGGTCATCAAAGCCCAATACATAGGTGGCAACAAATCCGGCAAGATAGGCAATAACAATCCCCAACAGGTATATGGGAATATTATTGGTGGTACCTGCCAGGGGCAAACCTGAAATCCCCATGGCCGAAGCGCCCACCATAAAGTGTGCCTGCACAGCACCGCCAAAAGCACCACCGATGCAGGCACCGATAAAGGGTCTGCCCAAGGGCAGGGTCACGCCATAAATCAAAGGTTCTCCCACCCCCATTAGCCCCACAGGCAATGCAGAAGCCACCGTCTTTTTCAAAAACTTATTTTTACTCTTCACATAGACGGCTATGGCCGCTCCCACCTGGCCTGCGCCAGCCATGGCCAGTATTGGCAGCAAAATCGTAACGCCGTACTGCGCGATTAAATCTGCGTGAATAGGCGTCATGGCCTGATGGATTCCCATCATGACTAAGGGCAGCCACAGTCCAGCCAACACAAAGCCCACCAGCGCACCACCAGCACCAACTGCTCCAGTCGCAACGGTGCCAATAGCTGATGAAGCCGCACCACCCAAAGGCTGTAGGACAAAAATGGCCGCTGTTCCAGCCAACAAAAACGTCAATAATGGCGTCAGAAATAAATCAAAGACTGTAGGAATCAAGCGATGCAGATGTTTTTCCAGCCAGGCCGCCACAAAGGAGATCAGAATCACCGCCATGACACCGCCACGACCAGGAACCAGCTTATCTCCAGCCAGCACCACGTTAGCCAGTCCCGGATGACAGATCAATGCGGCCAGCGCACCTCCTAAAATCGGTGTCCCCCCAAATACCTTAGCGGCATTATAGCCCACAAAGAGATTCATCCCCCAGAACACTGCGTTGCCTGCTACCGCCAGCAACTGAAAAAGCGGTGTCCCCGTAATTTCCGGCGCGATTTTTGCCGCTACGCCCAAAATTCCCGTAAGCAAACCACAGGCAATAAATCCGGGAATCAAAGGGATAAAGATGCTGGCAATTTTTTTCAGCAAGAGCTTTGCCGGAGTCGCATTGCGCTCCCGGATTTGTTGATGCAATGCCCTGCCATCACCGATTTTAGGTTTTGCCGCCCTCTCCAGTAATTGATTGACCACTCCCGTAACCTGGGCAGCTGTACCTGGTCCCAGGATAATCTGCAGCTCTTCCTCGGTATCGTGAATGCCCATAACTCCCGGCACCTTCTTCAGGGCAGTAAACAGGACTTCATCCTTCCGCTTTACCTGCACCCGCAAACGGGTCATACAGTTATAAGCACTGCAGATGTTTTCCTTTCCCCCCAGCACATCGTATAGTTTTTTCCCCAACTCATCGTGATTCATGGCTACACCTCCTTAAAAACGTTTGGGCCAGCATTGTCGCAGATAATCCCCCATATTTTTTTCCTGGCCATTATCACTGGGTTCATAATAATGGGCCTGCTGAAGCTCCTGGGGCAGATAAGCCTGTTCCTGGAAATGCCCGGGATAATCATGGGGGTAGATATATTCCGTCCCATGTCCCAGCTTGGCAGCTCCCTTGTAATGAGCATCCCGCAGGTGCAGGGGAATCGGTCCGCAATTCTTGCTGCGCACATCCTGCAAAGCAGCATCAATGGCCAGATAAGCGGCATTGCTCTTAGGTGCTGAAGCGATATAGGTAACCGCCTGTCCTAAGATAATCCGGGCCTCCGGCATGCCGATAAACTGCACAGCATTAGCGGCATTCATCGCCATCACCAACGCCATGGGATCAGCATTGCCCACATCCTCCGCAGCACAGATTACCACCCGCCGGGCAATGAATTTCACATCTTCTCCGGCCGCAATCATCCGCGCCAGATAATGCAAGGCAGCATCAGGATCACTGCCCCGCATACTCTTGATAAAAGCCGACACCGTATCGTAATGATTGTCACCCGTTTTATCGTAACGCTGCACCCGCTGGCCCAGAATTTCCTGCACCATATCCAGGGTAATCTCTCCCCCGGTAAGCGGCAGCATGGATGCGGTCCCCTCCAGGATATTCAGTGCCATCCGGGCATCTCCACCAGCCATCTGGGCCATGGCAAGAATCACGTTATCACGGATGGTGATGGGTTGATTCCCCAGGCCTCTTTCCTTATCCAGCAGTGCCTGTTTCAAAATCTTCACCAATTGGCCATCCGTCAGCTGATAAAGCCGTACAATCCGTACCCGGGAAAGCAAGGCATGATTCACTTCGAAGAATGGATTTTCTGTAGTAGCACCAATGAGAATCAAGCGGCCATCTTCCACATAGGGCAGTAAAACGTCCTGTTGGCTTTTATTGAACCGATGGATTTCATCGATAAACACAATCGTGCGTTGTTGATAAAATTTCCGGGCCTCATCTGCCTCTTTGACAATCTGTCGGATATCCGCAATCCCTGCTGCCACTGCATTGAGTTTCTTGAATATACTGCCCGTCATACCTGCAATCATTTGGGCTAAAGTCGTCTTTCCCGTGCCCGGAGGGCCATAGAAAATCATGGAAGATATCTGATCCTTTTCAATCATCTGCCGCAGGAAGCGCCCCCCTCCCACAGCCTCCTGCTGCCCCACAAATTCCTGAAAATTCCGGGGACGCATCCGCTGGGCCAACGGAGAAAAGCGCGGTATGCTGCTGCCACTGCCTGCTTGCTGCTGAGATGCTGCCGCAAATAAATCCAGTTCCTCTGCCATCTTATTCTCCTTTTCCTGTGGAACCAAAACCACCCTGTCGCTGACTGCCCCTGCCGGCTTCATCCGCATCCGCAGTCAAATAAGGGAGAAAAATCCCCTGGGCCACTCGTTCGCCCTTATGCAGGAGAAAATCTTCTTTCCCCAGATTGACCAGCGCCACCATGATGTGCCCTTCATTCTGAGGATTGTCGTAATAATCCGCATCGATAATTCCCACGCTGTTCGCCAACATCAGTTGATGTTTTACCGCCATGCTGGAACGAATATGAAGGGTCAATACCTCTCCAGGCTGCATATAGGCTTTCAGCCCCGTTGGCACTAAAACCATACCGCCAGCAGGAAGCCTGCAATCCTCTGCCGCTTCCAGATCATATCCTGCACTCGCTCCTGTCTGCCGTTGCGGCAAATGGATATCCTTATCCAACCAGTCGCGTACAATCGCAAAACCTCGTAATTTCATGAAAACTCCTCACTACAAAGAAAAAGCCTTCCCCCATGGGGAAGGCTCCTTAGAATCTTAGCCTTCTTCTTTCTCACTCATAAAGCTCACAGCCTTAGCTGGCGTAATGGTGGAAATCGCATGTTTATAAACCATCTGCTGTTTCCCCATCACATCCAGTACCACTGTAAAATTATCAAAGCCCTTCACATTGCCTTTAATCTGAAAGCCATTGACCAGATGTATGGTCACACCGATATTTTCCTTCCGCACCTGATTGAGGAATGTATCCTGTAAATTGATTGCTTTTGCTGGCATATAAACCCCTCCATGTAAATTACGATATTTACCCCAAATCACCTAATTCTGCAATTCCCGGAAAAATCCTGCTAAATCCTGGAAAACACGCTGCAGCAGAACATCCTCGGTCAGTTCATCCGGCCTATACCAATGGATATAGGGCATCTTCCGATACCAGGTCAGCTGCCGTTTAGCAAAATGACGGGTACTCTTCTGAATCAGGTCTATCGCTTCTGCCCTGCTCATTTCCCCTGCCAGATAGGCTGCGGTTTCCTTATAACCGATGCCCTGCATGGCCTGCATCTCACGGGTAACGCCCTGGCCCATCAGCTGACGCACCTCATCTTCCAGCCCACCAGCAAACATCTGTTCCACACGCTGATTAATTCGCCCATAAAGAGCCTGCCGTTCCCGGTTCAAGCCAATTACATACACATCATAGCACAATTCACCAGCCCCATATTCCTTCTGCTGAGAAATCTGTTCTCCACCGAAATGTGCCACTTCCAGTGCCCGGATAACCCGGCGCAGATTATGGGCATGTATTCGTTCCGCGGCCTCCGGGTCCGCCGCCTGCAATAACTGATGCACATACTCTCGACCCTTTTTCTCTGCCAAGGCCGTCATCGCCTGCCGATAATCACGGTGATCAGCAGTCTCGTTAAAGGCATAGCCCTCCAGCAAAGCCTTGATGTACAGGCCTGTACCGCCTGCAATCAGCGGAATCTTCCCCTGTGCATTCAGTTGATGAATAAGGCTCTGGGCTTCCCGGACAAAATCCGTCACATTGAAATTTTCCCAAGGTTCCAGATTATCCACCAAATGATGGGCGACCCCCTGCCGCTCCGCCAGCGAAGGCTTGGCCGAACCGATATCGAACCCCCGGTAAAAAAGCATGGAATCTCCCGAGATAATCTCTGTATTTAATTTTTGGGCTAATTCAATGGACAAAGCGGTTTTCCCCACCGCCGTGGGGCCTAAGATAACAATTAATTTTTCCTTGCCTGTCATACCTTCATTTCCCAAGTGTTGCCTGGTTCCACAATATGCACCTCTGCCCGGCTCATGGATTCAGTGATTTCCTTGTAATGCCGTACATCCTGATTGATGATGGGCCAGGTATTGTAATGGACCGGAATCACATGCCGGGCATTCAACAGCTGTGCTGCCAAAGCTGCATCTTCTAACCCCATGGTATAATTATCACCCACGGGCAAAATGGCATAATCCAAATCATCCTTCTTGCCGATAAGCTGCATATCGGAGAACAACGCTGTATCGCCAGCAAAATAAATCTTGATGCCACCCATATAGATGACATAACCACAGGCGATTCCTCCTGGTACACCACTGCTATGCTGTGCAAGAGTCATCCGTACCTTACCAAATGGCAGATTCAGCGAACCGCCTAAATTCATCGGATGCTGTTTGAGGCCCGGCACCCGTTCTTCGCAAAGCTCCAGGACCTCTGGTATCCCCACCAGTCCGGCTCCTGTTCGGTCGGCAATTTCCGGTGCATCCCCCAGATGATCCCCATGGGCATGGGTAATCAGGATAAAATCCGCCTCCACATCCTCAACCTTCACCGAGGCCTTGGGATTTCCTGTTATAAAAGGATCACACAGCACTTTATACTGTCCATCATCCAACAAAAAGCAAGCATGCCCATAATAAGTAAAATTAACCATCGTCAGCACTCCCTCCAAGATTAATTTGCCCGCAAATATATACCATGTTATGCTATATATAATTATAACACAAACACCAAGAAGATGAAAAATCCCGCATTTTTTCATCCGTCTTATATAAAATATCTATTCGAGGTAATGTTTATGAATCTATCCGCAAAATTTACGAAGAACGGCATTGCTCTGCCCCAACTGGCCATCAGCGGGGAAACCTATCAGGAAATCCCCTGGCTCCTGATTACCGGAGGCCGTTCCCCAGCCTCAACCTGGCTGGAAAAACTCCCCCCCGTGGCAGGAATCTATGCTGCCGACCATGGCCTTGACACCTGTCGAAGGAATCACCTGCGCCCTGATTATATCTTGGGCGATGGCGACAGTGCTTCTCCCGCAACCTGGGCTTGGGGTAAAAATTTAGGCGTGCCTGTAGAAGAATATCCCGTTGCCAAGGATTTCACAGACACCCAGCTGGCCCTGCAAAAAATGGAAAAGGCACCGGTTATCATCATAACCGGTGCCTTCGGTGGCCGTCTTGACCACCTCTACAGCACAATGTTTTCCTGCAGCCAGCAGCATACACCCTGCCTGCTAGCCGACGAACAGGAAGTCCTGTGCTTTGTAAAACCTGACCAGTCCATCACCTTGACGTTCAGCAAGCGGCCTCTGGCTATCTCTCTGCTGCCTGTAACAGCCCAATGCCAAGGTGTATACCTCAATAACGTCCGCTGGCCGTTGGCAGGAGCTGACCTATACCAGACATTTCCCAATGCCATCAGCAATGAACTACTCCCCGACAAGTCAAATTTGACCTGTCAAGTGAAACAAGGGATTTTGGGCCTTTACTGCCATTGGCCTGTTGATTAAAGTTCTTAAACCTTAAACCGCTGTACTTCATTTTGCATATTCTGGGCTAAAGTGGCAAGCTGACGGCTGGAATCCGTCACTTCATGCATGGTCGCAGACTGCTCTTCAGTGGAGGCGGAAATACTCTGAGCCTCGTCCTCGAACTTTTGACTCTGTTCCTGCAAATGGGTCATAGAGCTGAGGATATTCTTGCTGCTGCCCTCCACCACCTGAATATGGTCCAAGGATTCCCGGATGTGTTTATCCAGCAGGTTCACCTGTGCCTCGATGTCCCGGAAAGCTTCGCCGGTAGAAGCCACCGCAGCAGCTCCTTCGGAAGCATTACGGTTTCCTTCCTCGATAGAATTGACCGCCTGCTGCGTGTCCTTCTGTATGTCCACAATGAGATTGGCAATATTGCCTGCAGCCTCGCTGGACTGTTCGGCCAGCTTGCGCACTTCATCGGCTACTACGGAAAATCCCCGGCCGGCTTCTCCTGCCCGGGCAGCTTCAATGGCGGCATTGAGTGCCAAAAGATTGGTCTGGGCAGAAATATTGGAAATAGTATCCACAATAGCGCCGATTTCATCGGAGCGCTTGCCCAAAGAAGCAACTACCTGCGCAGAACTTGCCACCTGACTGGCAATCTGCTGAATCTGTGCCACGGCTTTCTCCACGGACTGCCCCCCAACTTTGGCCCGCTCCTGACTGCGATGGGAAACATCCCGCATAACTTGAGCACTGCCCGCCAGTGCATCTACCTTTTCAAACATGCCTCGGGCCTCAGCTTCCACTTTAGATATAACAGCCGCCTGGGAAGCTGCTCCATTACTCAGGGTAATGGTACTTTCTGCCACACTCTGCACCGTCTCTGCCGTCTGCATGGCACTGGCGGTTAGCTCCTCAGCAGCGGCAGACACCGTTTGCGCAGAATCCGTTACGTTACGAATGAGATTTCCCAATTTTTCCTGCATATGATTACCGCAATGTGCCAATTGTCCAATTTCATCCTCGGACATCACAGGCACAGGCTCCCCCCGCAAGTCTCCCCCTGCAATGCGCTGCAAACCAGCGGTAATGGCTTCCATAGGTTTAAGCGCCCGCCCCACAATCACATAGGAAAGCCCCCCGGCAACAACCATAATCAGGAGCATGGCAAAAACTACTGAACGTATATAATCACTGCGAATGGTGTCAAACTCGTGATCTGAAAGCCCCACATACAGCATGCCGATAATCTTTCCGCTGCTATCCTTGATGGGTTCATAGGCACTCTGAAAATCCGCGCCCAAAACATTGGCCTCTCCAACGAAAAAATCGCCTTTCTTCAATACCTGCTCAGCTACTTTTTTCGAACACTTGGTATTGACTGCCCGAGACCCGCCCTGATCCTTCACCGTGGTAGCCACCCGGGTATCCCCTAGAAAGATGGTCACATGACCATTGCATACCTTAGCCAAGTCATCCACCAGCTGTTCGTCCCCATTTACCTTGTAATCTCCCTTATAAAGATCTGTTCCCTTTACCTGCCATGTTCCCGGATGGCGGTGCTCCACCGATTCCAAGAAAGAGATCACGTTAGAGTAGGCTTTCATTTGTAAAGCCTCGTCAAAACCTTTGTCTGCACTGCGATACCCTAGAATCCCCAGGCATACACAGGCAACCACGATAAAGACGTCCAGGAGGATAATCGCCTTAGTTTGCATTTTCATAATAAAAACCCTTTCTTAAAATTATTAAGATTCTTAAAATTCTGCACAGAACCTTAATCCTGTCTCGGCCTTACACCCTAAAAATATCAACGAACCTCCAAAATAAACAGGTATATTCATATTCTCATAATTCGCGATGAAATATCTTTTTCCTGCCAAAACAAAAAGATTATTAGCCGTATATAACCTATACACCTAATAATCTTTTCACTCACGTTTTCTTATTCAAACAGCAGGCACGAAATCCCTATACTGCCGCTGACGCAGGGCTTCGTAAAGAACAATTGCCGCTGACATCCCCACATTCAGAGACTCTGCCTGTCCATACATGGGAATATAAATATTTTGCGCTATAGCTAACAACTCCCGGGAAACACCATTGCCTTCATTGCCCATTACCACTGCTGTGCCCCGGGAAAAGTCCTGCTGAAAGTGCGGTTTCGCCGTTTCATCCAATGCGGTAGCCAGCAGCTGCAAATCATTACGCCGCACAAAATCCGTCAATTCTTCTACGCTGACACCACTGTACACTGGCACATGAAAAATACTGCCCATGGTCGAACGCACCGTCTTATCCCCATACACGTCCACAGAGCCTTTAAGCAGGATTACACCATCTGCGCCTACAGCGTCTGCCGTACGGATAATCGTGCCCGCATTGCCAGGGTCCTGCACGCTGTCCATAACCACATACAAAGGATTTTCCCTTTCTGCCGTTTCCGGCAGGGAAGAGTTTTTTTGTCCCATAACAAGCAAAATTCCCTGCGGCGTTTCCGTGCCTGCGGCCTTAGCAAACACTGCCTCCGGCACTTCATAGAGTGGACAGTTTTGACCGGTCAATTTCTCGACCAGCTTTGCCCCCCGCTCCTGTTCCTGAAGCTGACGGGTCAGCAGGCCAAATTCCAGCGGCCAATCCGCCTCCGCAGCCATTTCACAGAGCCTTATTCCCTCAGCCACAAACAAACCGGTCTTCTCCCGTTGCTTGCGCTGTTTCAACGCGGCGGCAAGTTTGACCTTCTTATTGGCCGGACTGTCAATTCGTTCCATCATTTATCCTGCTCCTCTTTCTACTATCCATACTCATCTCCTTATTCAGAACCAGACGAATATAGCTAAAATAAGTCATGACTTAAATCCGCGGTTCCTTCCCTGCCTTGAAGGTCATCATCATCTGATGGGTAAGACTCCAATCATCCGTCTGCCCCACAATATCCTCCCGAGCGACCCAAAGGCCCTCCTGCAGTTCATTCCGATCCAATCGAATGTTGGCATCTCCCGCTACATCACAGAAAAAGCCAACAATCAAATCCTGTACACTGCCCCAGGGCTGTGACTTATAATATCGGATATTTTTAACCTTTAATCCGGTCTCCTCCATAACCTCACGGGCTACACATTCTTCTAATGTTTCCCCAATTTCTGTGAAGCCTGCTACTAAGGCATAAAAGGGCATATTCCTGCGGGCGTATTTTGTCAGGAGAATCTTATCCCCCCAGGTGACTCCGGCAATGACTGCAGGCACAATACGGGGATAGATAACCTGGCCGCATTTCCCGCAGATTACAGCCCTTTCCTTATCCGAATGATGGGTTTCGTGTCCGCATCGCCCACAAAAGCGATTATTTCGATACCAACTGATCAGATGCCAGGCTGTATAAACAAGATACATGAGCTCCTGGGGACTACCTATCTCATAACGGATGTCCCGTATTGTCCGATATGAATAGTTCGGCAGCAGATTAATCCCTTCTTCTAGGACATAATACACATTTTGCTGATCCAACGAAAACAGGAATCGATAGGTTACCCCTTCGGGAATATCCTGCCGTGTTGGTAAGTTCATTTGGCCGCCATGATTACAGGTCATGATGGCATTTTCCTTTACGCAAAGAACGATATCATCAGCTTTTGGCTGCGGATTAATTAAAAACGCATTCTGCAGCTTATGCGGATAAATTTCGTGAATCAATTCCCTGGGCCTCCTTTATGCTAATGCCTGTTGAATCAAGTGTAACACCTGCCTACCGCAAAATCAAGCAGGCTGAGGATTGTCAAGGTCATTCACCTTGCAGTATAATGGGTAAAAGATAAAAATTTACATCGAAATGGAGCTGATGGTATGATTTCCACCCGCGGGCGTTATGCACTGCGTGTTATGCTGGATTTAGCCGAAAATGAAAATGGTCACTATATTCCATTAAGGGACATTGCTACCCGTCAGGAACTTTCCAAGAAATATCTGGAGATTATTGTCAAGGATCTGGTCCAGGCCGGTCTACTGATTGGGGCCAGTGGTAAGGGAGGCGGCTATAAGCTCAGCCGGCGGCCAGATGAATATTCCGTGGGGGAAATCATTGAATTAATGGAGGGCACGCTGGCTTCCGTTGCCTGTCTTGCCGACGAGAAATACGATTGCTCCCGCAAGAGCTGCTGTAAGACCCTGCCTCTCTGGAAGGAGTATACGAATATGGTCCACGATTTCTTCTATCAAAGGAAATTAAGCGACCTGCTCTAATGAAAAAGGGCTGAGACAAGCGGTATGTTGTCTCAGCCCCTTATTTACAATTCGAACCTACAGCAGTTCTGCAATCTTGTCCTGCCCTTTATCCATGGCTTCTCTCAAAGCGGCAATCATGCTGGATTTATAACTTCTCATTCCAATCATTACCGCTTTATTATTATTTGTCGCAGTAGTCTGGAAGGGAATCAGCTTATTTTCCTTGCTATTATAAAAATGATATTTCAACTTACATCTGGTAGTGACCTTAGTCGAAAAATAAGCTTCATGACGGGTACTCTGCAAACCAGCCAATTCCATGGCCACCACATAATCAGCCCCAGTTTCCTGCGCAATCTTGGCCATCACTTCCTTTTCCGGAAGCATCTGATCTGCGGTATCATATCCAGCCTTTAGCATGGCTGATTTAACTGCCCCTTGGGAAACCACACCGAATCCAGCCTTAACAAAATAATTAGTATAGCCCTCATCTACCGTTTCCCCTATATAGGATTTCGTTTCCTCTGTGGAATTAAAATACGGTATAACTGCCACAGTTCCCTTATCGCTGGCTGCTGCCCCGGCAACGCCCGACAATGCCAGCATAAGCATCACCAGCATAACAAATTTCTTCATCATCCCTTTATCCCCTTTCGTTTCGCAAAAGTATCTGCCAACACAGTATTTTATTCTCTACTGCCCACTCCAAATCCTTCAAAAGTTGAAAGATATAAATGCACTTCACTAGACAAGGAGGAATCATTATGTATGCGATTCTTGCCACGGCCTATCTTCTTGATACGCCCTGCAGACTCTCAGCAAAACTGCCCACCAGCACTGCTGCAAGCACCACCCCAATTCTGATTCATGGCGGAGTGATACTCGGCAACGGCCACTGGGGAGACGATTAATCCATTCTCTTGCAAATACAAAAGAGCCCTGACCAGCGGTCAGGACTCTTGTTGTTGTAATATGAAATTACACCAGCTCGATGATAACCATCGGAGCTGCGTCACCGCGGCGTACGCCCAGCTTCAGGATACGGGTGTAACCGCCCTGACGGTCTGCGTATTTTGCTGCGATTTCGTCAAACAGCTTTCTTACTACATCTTCATCAGCAAGGGATGCGATTGCCTTGCGGCGGGCGCTCAGGTCACCGCGCTTTGCCAGCGTGATGAGCTGCTCAGCGAACTTGCGGAGCTCTTT
>NZ_JAILPX010000044.1 GCF_024699275.1 Selenomonas sp. | reverse complement strand
AGTGCGGCATGGCCAGATTCATCTTGATGCACCGAGCAGTAGTCCAATAGGAAAATTAGCTAAATCCATAGCATGAAAAGTCTATAACTAGCATACATTTGTATACAGGTAAAACTTACCGAGAACTTCTTGACACATACTTTGTCGACAAATCAATTGACAAACCAATTAATAAAGCATATAATATTTAGCGTCTTCACAAAAAGATAGTGATTTGCGGATGTGGCGGAATTGGCAGACGCGCTGGATTTAGGATCCAGTGCCGTAAGGCGTATGGGTTCGACCCCCTTCATCCGCACCATGGGAATGTTAGCGATGGCTCTTGAAGTCATCGCTTTTTTGATGAAATAAGATAAAATATTGACTTATTGCTTCCTATCGGTTACAATAAGCAGGTGCTTTGTTAAGGAGAGCACAAAGAAGAAATCCAGAGTTCATGGTCCTGTTGTTCTGGTGTAGGGAAAGAACGCAAGTTCTAGCGCAAGTTCTTGGAAGCAGTTCGTAAGCTTTCAAGAAGACGAGGAGAAGGTTGTCGAAACGTCAGCGGATGCCTTCCGGCTAGCTCAGTCGATAGATTCGGACGAAAGCCCCATCGTGAGGTGGGGGATAAAGTCAGAGGAGAGCGCAGCAGGATAGTACAACAATTTCATAGGAGGTACTATTATGTGTGGTATCGTAGGTTATGTCGGTGACAAAGAGGCAGCAGGCTTCCTGTTGGAAGGTCTGGCCAAGCTGGAGTATCGTGGTTACGACTCCGCTGGTATCGCTGTCTTTGATGGGACGAAGATCGGCGTGGAGAAGAGTGTGGGCCGATTGGCTGCACTTCGGGACAAGCTGAAAGGGCATGAGCTCAAGGGCACCATGGGTATTGGACATACCCGCTGGGCAACTCATGGCCGCCCGTCTGATGTGAACTCTCATCCCCATACGGATTGTTCCGGGGATTTTGTGGTGGTACACAACGGCATTATCGAAAACTACCTGACGCTGAAGGAAGAACTTATTGAACAGGGACATTCCTTTAAGTCGGAAACGGATACCGAGGTAGTGGCCCATCTGCTTGAGGAAGTTTACAATGGTGATTTTGTGGCTTCTGTGCGGGAAGTCCTGCGCCGTGTTGAGGGTTCTTATTCCCTCGTGTTCATGAGCAGCAAGCACCCTGGTACACTCATTGCCACCAAGCAGGATAATCCGCTGGTTATCGGCATAGGAGAGGGCGAGAATTTCATTGCTTCGGATATTCCCGCTATTATTCAGCGTACCCGTCGCACCTATATCCTCAATGATGGGGAATTGGCTGTTTTGACTAAGGACAGCATTAAGATTACCAACCGGCAGGGCGAGCCTGTGACCAAGAAGATTTTCGAGGTTAACTGGAATGCTGAGGCTGCCGAAAAGGGTGGTTATGAACATTTCATGCTCAAGGAAATCCACGAGCAGCCGAAAGCTGTCCGTGACACCATGAGTCAGCGTATTGCCAAAGATGGCAAAACCATTGTGATGGACGAGCTGAAGTGGGATGCTGATTATCTCAATTCCTTTAACAAGATTTATATCGTAGCTTGTGGCACGGCTTATCATGCTGGCATGGTGGGTAAGTACTATATCGAGAAGCTGGCCCGTACGGTGGTGGAAGTGGATGTCGCTTCTGAATTCCGCTATCGGGAACCCATCGTGGATGAGAATACGTTGTTTATTGCGGTTTCCCAGTCCGGTGAAACCAGTGATACGCTGGCAGCGATGAAGGAATCCAAGCGCCTGGGGGCCAAGACTTTGGCCATCACCAACGTCGTTGGTTCTTCCATTGCCCGTGAAGCAGATCAGGTTCTCTATACCTGGGCCGGACCGGAGATTGCCGTGGCTTCCACCAAGGCCTATACGACTCAGATTGTCTTGTTCTTCATGCTGGCTCTTTATATGGCTGAAATCAAGAAGACCGTAGCGGCTGACCGTATCGCTGAGCTCATCGGTCAGCTCCAGCAGATTCCGGCGCAGATCAGTGAAACCCTGTCTGATGTGGAGCCGCTGAAGACCTTTGCTAAGCGTTATGGCTTTAACGACGATGTGTTCTATATCGGTCGTGGCCTGGATTATCATGTGGCTTTGGAAGGTTCCCTGAAGCTTAAGGAAATTTCTTACATCCATGCAGAGGCTTATGCCGCTGGCGAGTTGAAGCATGGCACGTTGGCCCTGATTGTGGAAGGGGTTCCGGTTATCGCTTTGGCTACTCAGAAGAGCGTATATGAAAAGACCTTGTCCAACATCAAGGAAGTCAAGGCCCGTGATGCGGTGGTTATCGGTATTGCCACCGAAGGGGACGAAGAGTTGGAGAAATATGTTGATCATGTGATGAAGGTTCCGGAAACGGATGAGTTGATCATTCCCATCCTTACCGTTGTGCCTTTGCAGCTCTTAGCTTATTATGCGGCCATTACCCGTGGCTGCGATGTGGATAAACCACGTAATCTGGCTAAATCGGTTACAGTTGAATAAGTAAAAATGTTCTTTCTAATATACGCTTTGTTAAATAGACAGGAAAAAATATAAAAATTAGGGCTAGCAGATTTTTTTGCTAGCCTTTTTATGATATACTTAACAACGTGATTTTGATATTGTTTATGTGATTACATGCTGTTTTGAGAAAAGTAAATTTTTTATGTGCAATAGGGGAGCTTTGAGAGTTGAAGGGGTTGTAATCTATGAAAGCTGTAATTTTAGCAGGTGGATATGGTACGCGTATTTCTGAAGAGTCAAATTATAAACCAAAACCAATGATTGAAATTGGCGGAATGCCTATTCTTTGGCATATAATGAAGGAATATTCCTTTTATGGTATAAATGATTTTATTATTTGTGCAGGGTATAAGCAATATATGTTAAAAGAATGGTTTAATAACTATTTCCTTTACACTAGTGATGTGACTTTTGATTTTACAAAAGGTAAGGATGTTTTGTTACATGAGCAACATTCTGAACCTTGGCGAGTTACTGTAGTTGATACCGGTGAGGGGGTTATGACCGGTGGCCGTATCAAGCGGATTCAGCCTTATATTGGGAATGAGGCTTTCTGTATGACTTATGGTGATGGTGTCTGCGATGTCAATATCGGCAAGTTGATTGAATTCCATAAGTCACATGGTAAACTGGCTACTCTTACAGCAGTGCTTCAGGATCAGTCCAAAGGCGTTCTGGATATTGGTGGGGATAATGCAGTGCGTTCTTTCCGTGAGAAAACGAAAGAGGACAGTGTTCCTATAAATGCTGGCTATATGGTATTGGAACCGCAAGTATTTGACTATCTTGACGGGGATGAATGCGTTTTTGAAAAGGAACCTTTGCGCAAACTGGCTGAAGAAGGTCAGTTGATGAGCTATCAGCATAAAGGCTACTGGCAGTGCATGGATACTCTGCGCGAAAAGAACCAGTTGGAAAAACTTTGGAAGTCGGGCAAGGCTCCTTGGAAAGTGTGGGATAAATGAAAGTAAATCCGGATTTTTATAAAGGCAAAAAGGTGCTGGTCACCGGCCATACTGGGTTTAAAGGCATGTGGCTGTGTAAGATGCTCACAATGTTTGGATCAGAAGTCACAGGGTATTCTTTGGAATCGCCTACGGAGGAAGGTGGCAAGGTTTTTTATGAGGCTGGTATCGAAGCAGGGATGAAATCGGTCATTGGAGATATCCGTGACCGCGAAAAACTGATGCAGGTCTTTGAAGAAGTTCAGCCAGAGATTGTGCTGCATTTGGCGGCGCAGCCGATTGTCATTGAAAGTTACAAAGAGCCGGTGCTGACCTATGAAACCAATGTGATGGGTACGGTAAATATTCTGGAATGCGTACGTCAGACAGCAAGTGTCAGGTCGTTCTTGAATGTCACCACGGACAAAGTTTATGAAAATAAGGAATGGCCTTGGGGGTATCGGGAAAACGAACCTTTGGATGGTTATGACCCATATTCAAATAGTAAAAGCTGTTCGGAACTAGTCACACACAGCTATAAAAAGAGTTTCTTCGCCGACGGTAGATGTGCAATTTCCACGGCTAGGGCAGGTAATGTGATTGGTGGTGGGGATTTTTCCGTGAACCGCATTGTGCCAGACTGTATTAGGGCCGCATTTGCTGGGCAAGACATCGAGGTGCGAAATCCCTATTCTACTCGTCCGTACCAACATGTTCTGGAACCGCTGTATGCGTATTTGTTAATCGCACAGGCACAATATGAAGATGGTAAGTATGCCGATTGGTACAATGTAGGTCCAGATGAGTGCGATTGCGTTACTACTGGCGAACTGACGGCCATCTTCTGCGACCAGTGGGGTGATGGTATCCTTTGGAAAAATGTTAGCGTAGAGGGGCCTCATGAGGCAGATTTCCTTAAGTTGGACTGTTCCAAGATAAAGAGCCGTTTGCAATGGCAGCCGCATTGGCATATCGAAGAAGCTCTGCGGGAAACGGTAGTATGGGCAAAGGCATGGCAGGAAGGCGAGAATATTGCCAGTGTAATGGAAAAGCAAATCAGCGATTTTTTAAGGAGAGCGTAATGAATAAACAGGAGATGCATGACAAGATTTTGGCGATGGTACGGGAATATTGCGATACGTTCCATAATCAGGAAGAGACTTATAAGGAAGGCGACCGAATTCCTTATGCCTCTCGCGTTTATGACCATGAAGAAATGGAAAATCTCGTAGACAGTGCGTTAGAGTTCTGGCTGACTTCCGGTCGATATGTAAAAGAATTTGAAAAGGGGTTAGCTGAATATTTGGGTACGAAGTTTGTGTCCGTGGTTAACTCCGGCTCCTCGGCAAATCTTTTGGCCTTTATGACATTGACTTCACCGTTACTGAAAGATCGTCGTATCCGTCGTGGGGATGAAGTGATTACCGTAGCTGCAGGTTTCCCTACTACGGTTTCGCCGATTATTAATTATGGTGCGGTGCCGGTGTTCGTGGATGTGACGATTCCGCAGTACAACATTGACGTGACGAAACTGGAGGCCGCTCTGTCTGAAAAGACCAAGGCCGTCATGATTGCGCATACGTTGGGCAATCCCTTTGATTTGAAAGCCGTCAAGGACTTCTGTGATAAGCACAATCTGTGGCTGGTTGAAGATAACTGCGATGCGTTGGGTTCTCTCTATACCATTGACGGTGAAGAAAAATTCACGGGTAGCATCGGTGATATTGGTACGTCCAGCTTCTATCCGCCGCATCATATGACGATGGGCCAGGGCGGTGCTGTCTATACGAAAAATCCGCTGCTCCACAAGATTATCCGTTCCATGCGTGACTGGGGGCGTGATTGTGTCTGTGCTTCGGGCCAGGATAACTTCTGTGGTCACCGTTTTGACGGCCAGTATGGGGAACTGCCAAAGGGGTACGACCATAAATATGTTTACAGCCATTTCGGCTTGAACCTCAATATCACGGACATGCAGGCAGCTGTGGGCGTGGCTCAGCTGAAGAAATTCCCGAAATTTGTGGAACGCCGCCGTTACAACTTTGAACGCCTGTATAAAGGTCTGCAAGAGGTCAGCGATAAACTCATCCTGCCGGAGCCGGTAGCAAACAGTAAGCCAAGTTGGTTTGGTTTTATGATGACCTGTAATGGTGTGGACCGAAAAAAAGTCGTGCCTTATATCGAAAGCAAAGGCGTACAGACGAGAATGCTTTTTGCCGGTAACCTTATCAAGCATCCTTGTTTTGATGAAATGCGCGAAAGTGGCGAAGGCTACCGGGTAGTGGGCAGTCTTGAAAACACCGACCGTATTATGAATGACACGTTCTGGGTAGGTGTATATCCGGGAATGAGTGATGAAAAGCTCGATTATATGATTAAGGTAATTAAGGAAGCTGTTATGAAGGCTTAATTATCAGAGTATACGAGATTGAAAGATAGCTATAGAATCGGAAAGCTGGAAGAACATGCAGAAGAAAATTAAAGTGGCGATAATCGGCACGGGCAATATTGGCTCGGATTTGCTGATGAAGATTAAACGCTCGCCGTGGCTGGAATGTAATTTGTTTGCTGGACGTTCGCTGACCTCTCGAGGAATTCAGCGGGCGAAAGAAATGGGGATACCCGTTTCGGATAAATCCATTCATGCCATTGAAAATGATCCGTTTTGTTGTGATATCGTTTTTGATGCTACAAGTGCAGATGCTCATATGGAGCATGCGCCGATATTGCGCAACCTGCATAAATTTACGGTAGATTTGACCCCTGCCCTTGTGGGGCCTATGTGTGTACCAGTTTTGAATCTGGATGAATGTATGCAGGCGGATAATGTGAATATGATTACATGTGGCGGACAAGCAACTGTACCGCTTGCTTGTGCGATAAACAGTGTTCATCCGGAAGCAACGAAATATATTGAAATTGTTGCATCGATATCTTCAAAATCTGCTGGACCGGGTACGAGAGCAAATATTGATGAGTTTACCCAGACAACCGGGGATGCTTTGGCAAAGTTTACGCAAACGGATAAGACTAAGGCCATCATCATCCTTAATTCAGCTGAACCGCCAGTGCATATGCGCAACACGGTTTATGCATTGATTGATAATCCGGATATGCCGGCTATTATCAAGGCAGTGCGGGATATGGAAAAAAAGATTCAAAAGTATGTTCCTGGCTATCGACTGCTCTATGACCCAGTTTTTGAAAATGGCCGTGTGACAACGGCAGTGGAAGTTGTGGGGCAGGGAGATTATCTGCCCAAGTATGCTGGCAACCTCGATATCATAACCTGTGCAGCTATGGAAGTAGCAGAACATTATGCACAGAAGTTATTGAAAGAACGGGGGGAACTGGCATGAGCAAGTTGAAAATCTTTGACGCAACTTTACGAGATGGTTCCCATGCTATTAAACATCAGTTGACTAAGGATCAAATTCGTGATTATTGTCAGGCTATGGATGATGCCGGTATGGATGCCATTATTGTAGGGCATGGTAATGGTTTAGGTGCATCTTCTTTGCAGGTAGGCTTATCGAGGCTGACGGATCGGGAATTACTTTCTACGGCAAGAAAATATCTTCATCAGACTAAATTGGGTGCCTATATGATTCCAGGATTTGGCACAATTCGTGACCAGTTAATTCCCGCCATTGAAGAAGGGGTTGAGGTTTTTAAGATAGGCTGTCATTGTACAGAAGCAGACACGACAAAATCGCATATTGAATACCTTGCCAAGAATGGCAAAGAAGTTTACGGCATTCTCATGATGTACCATATGGCTTCGCCGGAGAAACTCCTGGAAGAAACCCGTAAAATGCAGTCTTATGGCGCTAAGGGAATCATTCTAATGGATTCTGCGGGTGCTTCAACCATTGAAATGGTAAAACGTACGATATCGACTTTATATAATGGTCTGGATATTCGCGTGGGTTTCCATTCGCATAACAATCTTGGATTGGCTGTTGCGACTATGTATACGGCTATAAAGGAAGGGGCATCCATCATTGATGGAACGCTTTCTGGATTTGGTGCCGGGGCAGGAAACTGTCAGTTGGAAGCTTTAGTTGCCTTATTGCAGAAATGTGAAATCCAGACGGAGGCTGACTTATACAAGATGTTGGACTGCGCGGAGAATGTGATGCCCGGAATTATGGGGCACAATGCTTCGCCGGATCCGGTTAGTATTGTCAGTGGACAGGCTGGTGTTTTTTCTGCATTCAAGGTTCATGTTCTGCGGGCTGCCAAGAATTTCGGCGTAGATCCCAGAGATATTTTCCGTGAAGTTGGACGCCGTAAGGCTGTAGGCGGACAGGAGGATATTATCGTGGAAGTGGCGCAGGAGTTGAAGCGCAAGCAGGAACTTAGCAAAGAGGACTATCACATCGAGTCGCTACTGTAATGGGAGGTTATTGTCGTGAATGTTTCTGAATATATCATGGATTTTTTTGCCAATAAGGGAGTAGATACGGCGTTTATGGTAACAGGCGGTCAGGCTATGTGGCTCAATGATGCCATTGGCAAAGATAAACGTTACCAAATTATCTGCAATCACCATGAGCAGGCAGTAACCATGTCTGCTGATGCCTATGGTCGTATGATGAACAAACCGGCTATTGCTATGGTAACTGCTGGCCCAGGCAGTGTCAATGCCATGAATGGCGTAGTTGGCGGCTGGACGGATTCGGCTCCAATGATTGTAATTTCCGGGCAGGCGGCGCTTTCTTTTGTGCAGTATCAGGAAAAGACTGGTATTCGTCAGTATGGCATTCAGGGAATCAACATCAAACCATTGGTGGAAAATGTCACAAAATATTTTATTACTATCGATGATGTGCATAAGTTGAAATATTATCTGGAAGAAGCTTATCATTTATGTACTACTGGCAGACCTGGACCTGTGTGGATTGATGTACCTTTGGATATTCAGCGTATGAGCATAGATGGTGTGGCACAAGATGAATTTGTTCCAGACGATAACCATAACCGCAAAGTTATTGTCAAATCTGCGGTGGAGGAAATATTAGACAAGCTTAGCGTAGCAAAACGTCCGGTACTGCTGGCTGGTCAGGGGATAAGTCTTGCTGGAGCACGGCAGGAATTTTATGATTTTGCTATGAAAGCACGAATTCCTGTTATAACATCGCGTTTGGGGATTGATCTTATCGAATCGGATAATGATTTGTATGTAGGTCGTCCTGGCAATTATGGTGAACGCTCTGCAAATATTGCCTTGCAGAATGCTGATGTGATCATTTCGCTAGGTTGTCGTTTGTCTTCGGCTATGGTGGGCTATAATCCAGATAAATGGGGCAGAAATGCTTACAAGTTTGTTGTGGATATTGATAAGAAAGAACTTAATAAGCCAGGGGTTAAGATTGACTATAAGATTGAAGCAGATTGTTTGTCTGTTATCAAGGCTATGAAAAATAAATTAACGTCTGTGAACTTGCCTGAATATGAAGAATGGGTGGCATTGTGCAATAAATGGAAAGCAAACTATCCGGTGGTTCAAGCCGAATATAAGGATTCGGTGCCCGTGAATTCCTATTATTTTGTAAATCAGCTGTCCAAACTTGCTCCGATTCATGCAGCTGTCTTGGTGGATACAGGGTCTTGT
>NZ_JAILPX010000134.1 GCF_024699275.1 Selenomonas sp. | reverse complement strand
CATGGGCAAAGCCTCCTTAGTCATAGTAATATATCGCATTAACCGCTAGTACAGTATTGCCCAGTGATAGGGCGCCTTACTTTAAGGTGCCGTCCAAATGACCAGCATCTCTCGGTTCATGTGCCAGAATCTTGCTGCCGGAGAACATGGAGGATACTTCGCTTTCACCTTCCATGAACTCTGCACGGATAACCATGTAGAGATGACCGATAGCAAAGAGGATAATGGCCCAGGCCACATAATGGTGCACCAGATGAGCCATCATTTCGCCCCCCAGCACCGTAATAACCCAGCCAAAGAGGCTGCCACCAATTCCCGACGGGTCCGTCATGTAGTAAATACCGAAGCCCGTAAGGATTTCGATAAACACCAGCACATACAGGAACGCGTAAGAACAACGGGCGATGGGGTTACGAAGATAGGACGCATGCTCCGAACGAAGGAACATGTAATGCAGTGCCACATCCACAGTGTTGCTGTAGAAATACCCTTTCCATACATGGGGGAACAGCCGGTCACCAGGATTGGTGCAAAAGCCGTAAATCCTCAAGATAAAGGCGGCACAGAACAGATAGGCTGCAAGAAAATGGATATTGCGGATATTATCCAACGTCATGCCAGAGAATGTGGGCTCTGAAGAATGGATAATCCAGGGGCTGGTAATCATGAGACCTGTAGCAAACAGGACACAGATGGCCACCACCATAATCCAATGAAAGATCCGCAGCCAAGGACTAAACAGGTAATATTCCCTGCGAACTACTTCTTTCATAGCGTTTTCCTTTCTGCAGATTACTTGTCTACGCGGGTCCCGGAATAGGGGTCCGTAGTGATGACGTTGATCTTATCGCCCTTGGCATTGAACATATGGGTTGCACATGCCATGCAGGGGTCAAAGGAACGGATAACCTTTACAATTTCCAACGGCTTGTCGGCAATCTTCACCTGGGTATCCTTCATGGCCATTTCATAGGCGCCATTGCCGGCCTTGTCATCCCGAGGGCAGGCGTTCCAGGTGGTCGGTACGATGCACTGATAATTATCCGTCTTGCCATCCTTAATGCTGATGTAATGGGACAAGGCACCACGAGGTGCTTCATAAAGACCTACACCCTTACATTCTTTAGGCCAGGTGCTGATATCCCATTTATCCGAATTAGCTACCTTTGTATCACCACTCTTGATATTGGCGATGAGCTTATCAAAGAAGAACTTGTTGATTTCCGCATTAAGCTGGGCATCCAATGCACGGGCAGCCGTGCGGCCAACCATGGTGGGCAGCCATACTTCCGGAGCAAGCCCCAGGACCTTAGAAACTGCTTCCAGCTGATCCATCATCATCTTTTCTGCCCAGGTCATCTCCGGAAGCATACCCTTCTTGGCCTTGGTGTAGATGATGATATAACGGGCCAACGGACCTACTTCGCAAAGCTTACCCTTCCATTTCGGCGTCTTCAGCCAGGAATATTTTCCGGTTTCGTTAAGCGCCTTCCAATCCGTTGCCGAACCCTCTTTCGGGCCGGTGAACTTAGGTGCCGTAATGCCTTCCCAGGGATGCAGATCTTTCTTCCCATCAGGATACTCATACCAAGCGTGCTCAACGCCTTCCGTAATATTTTCCGTCGTAACATCTTCAGCTGTTACCTCCGAAACCTTAGCCGCAGCCAGGCCCTTACCGAAGTCTTCTACTACGCCATTGCAACGGATGAGCAGATTCTTGAAGAAGCCGCCATCACTGGTGCCTGTATAGCCTTCAATGGGATAGGAACCATAGCCCAGGACACAGGTCTTCGCCATGCCGCCGCCATCTACACGACCTGCTTTTACATAAGCAGCACCAATCGCCAGCAGATCAGGCAGATAGTAATTATTGACCAGACTTCTGCCCATATTGATGGCTCTATCCACGATTTCCAGACGGGCCGTATTGACCGGTGCATTGCCGTCTTCAAGGGAAATGGAGCAGGGCATACCGCCGACCACATAGTGCGGATGCGGATTCTTACCGCCAAAGATAACATGCGGCGTAACCAGTTCACGCTGTTTGTCCAGCATTTCCAGATAATGCGCCACAGCCATCAGATGGACTTCCGGCGGCAGCAGCTTGTAATCGGGATGATCCCACCAGTTGGCCGAGAAGATACCCAGCTGACCGCTTTCCACAATTGCCTTGACTTTCCCCTTGATCTGTTCAAAATACTGGGGCGTAGCTGCCGGGAAATCGTGTTCGTAAGCTTCCGTTACAGACGTGCCGGGAGCACGGAAGGGCAGCTTATAGGCATTCAGCACCGTGTTCTGGAGATTAGCCGTAGCAATGGCATCTGCAGCCAGCGCTTCCACTGGGCTAACCCAATCCAGTGCATGGAGATGATAGAAATGTACGATATGGTCCTGCACCGTTAAGGTTGCAGCCATAATGTTTCGGATATAATTAGCATTTTTCGGAATGGCAATACCCAGGGCATCTTCAACGGCCCGGACGGAGCCTAAGGCATGCGCCGTGGTGCATACGCCACAGATGCGCTGGATATAAGCCCAGGCATCACGGGGATCACGGTCTTTCATAACCAGTTCCAAGCCACGCCAAGCGGTACCGGAGGAGACAGCATCTGTAACCTTGCCGGAACCTTCATCTACCTGAACCTCAACACGAAGATGACCTTCGATGCGGGTTACCGGATCTACTACTACATGTTTCATTTATTCACCTGCTCCCTTATTCCTTCTCTTCCGCTTCACGTTTCTGCTTTTGCACCACGCTCATAGCGCCATGGACAGCAACACCGGCAGCCGTAGCAACAGCAATGCCAGCACCGATCTTATCCACATTGCCCAGAGGACCATACTCCGGCATCCGGGTCGTCATGGGATCCTCATCCCAGAAATGCGCATTGGAACAGCCAATGCAGGGTGCACCGGACTGAATCGGATAACTCATGCCCTGGAACCAGCGCAGGTTACCGCAGGAATTATAGGTCTCAGGGCCACGGCAGCCCAGCTTATAGAGACACCAGCCAGCTTTCGCACCAGCATCATCAAAACGCTCTGCAAACATTCCCGCATCAAAGAAGGGACGGCGATAGCAGGTATCATGGATACGGTTGCCATAGAACTGCTTGGGACGGCCTTCATTATCAAGCGGCGGTACCGTACCAAATAAAGCTACATGCATAACCACACCCGTCATAACTTCCGGAATCGGCGGACAGCCCGGTACATTGACCACCGGGGTCTTGCCGGCAAAATGCGCAATCCCCGAAGACCCTGTGGGGTTCGGTTTCGCAGCCTGAATACCACCAGATACTGCACAGGTCCCATAAGCGATAACCGCTGCTGCATTTTGGGCAGCGTGCTGCAGGGTCTGTATAAAGGGCTTGCCGCCGGACATGCAGTAGACGCCGTTGTCCTTCGTGCACACGGCACCTTCGACACACAAGATATACTGCCCCTTGTACTTGTTTATCGTCTCTTCCAAATGTGCCTCGAAAGGCTCACCACTGGCAGCAGATAACAGATGGTCATATTCCAGCGCAATCTGGCTCAGCACTAAATCAGACGCCAACGGTGCACCGGAACGGATGAACGATTCATCACACCCTGTGCATTCATGACCATGAATCCAAACCACCACTGGCAAAGGCTTCTTTTCGGCAGCTTCCACCACCTTGGACACCTGGTCCGTACTGAGTCCCATAAGAGACGTCAGTGCAACGCAGCTCTTCACAAAACTGCGGCGGCTCATGCCTTTTTTGAGATATACATCCCACATACTCTCCCGTTTGTCCACTTTTTTACCTCCTCTTGATTATCCTTGCATAATTGCCATAGAAAATCGTCCCCACTGGCTCATTTGTGGTTCCATAAAGAAAATCTATTAGCGAATATTTTTATTATACGCTGAAAAAATACAAAATACCATATCTATGATTATATTTATTCACCATAAATCAACTTTATTTCCGCTATGCAATAAGGCAAGAATATTCTTTGATAAACAGGACTAATAACGCCCATTTTCCATAGATATCCATATTCGTTCTTTTCGCCAAAACCGTACTTTTCTCCTGCTACGAAAAAACATTTTAAGTTCCGATAAAAACGAAATTATCCTTTTCCTCTTGCAAAACAATAAAAAACGCGGTATACTTCTATTTGTTTGTTCATAAAGTACAATCATTATGAATTGGGGACATAGCTCAGCTGGGAGAGCACCAGGTTCGCAATCTGGGGGTCGAGGGTTCAAACCCCTTTGTCTCCACCAATTGCACATAAAAGTTCAGATGTGAATCTGAATCTTAAGATAAGGATGCGGAATAGTCAACGGATAAAGAGGACTATTCCGCATTTTTTCCTTTCTATGCTATAATCTATATAAAATTTTTATTTTCCTTCTAAATATTCAGGAGTTAAGCCTATGGAACGTCGCATTCTTTTTACCATCATGCTTACATCATTCCTTACGCCCTTTACCGGCAGTGCTGTGAATCTGGCCCTGCCTTCTTTGGGTGCAAAATTTGCAGCTTCTCCTGCATCATTGGGCTGGGTACTGGGCAGTTTCCTGCTGGCAGCTATCGTAGTTCTTTTGCCCTTTGGAAAATTGGCTGACCGCTATGGAAAACGGCGTTTCTTCATCATGGGTAACGGGATTTTTGCCCTTACCTCTCTTGCCGCCTGCTTCGCGCCAAACCTGCCCCTGTTGATTGCCGCCCGAGCCGCCCAGGGAATAGGCTCTGCCATGACCTTTGCCACGTCCATGTCGATTCTCACCCTGGTGATTCCCAAGGAGCGCCGGGGCTGGGCCATGGGTTGGAATGTGGCCGTGGTCTACACCGGGCTCACCTTAGGCCCAGCGATTGGCGGGTTCCTCAACTACTATTACGGCTGGCAAAGCATCTTTGCTGTGCTGACGCTTTTAGGCAGCTTAGCCTTTTTCACTGCCCGGCATTTCCTGCAAGAAGAATGGTATGAAGAGGCCAGCTCCCCATGGGATAAAAAAGGCGCCCTCCTTTATGGGCTGGCTATCCTGCTGATTACACTGAGCCTTTCCGAACTGTCTGCCCAATCATTGGCCCCCTGCCTGCTGCTGACAGGCATCCTGTTTTTGGGGCTCTTTATCCGCTGCGAACTCCATACAGAAAATCCCCTGCTTCCCCTTTCCCTGTTACAGGGCAATAAGGCCTTTTCTCTGCCCTGTCTGGCAGCCTTGCTCAACTATTGTGCCACCTTTGCCACCAGCTTTTTGCTGTCCCTATATCTCCAATCCATCCTGGGGATGACCTCCCGCAGTGCCGGCCTGATCCTGCTTAGCCAGCCCATTATCATGGCCGCGCTGTCCCCGCTGATGGGAACCCTGTCCGATAAATATGCCCCTGCCAAGCTGTCTGCGCTGGGCATGACCCTTATCACCATCGGCCTGTCCGGCTTTGCTCTGAGCGTGCACCAACTTTCCTTTTACCTGCTTATTCCCATGCTGCTGATTACCGGTGCAGGCTTCGCCCTTTTTGCCGCCCCCAATAACAACGCCATTATGAGCGCTGTGGAAAAAAAGCATTACAGCCTGGCCGCCAGCCTTTTAAGCACCGTAAGACTGGTGGGGCAGGTATTAAGTGTCGCCATGATGAATCTGCTCCTCGCGCAAGACTGGTCCGGCCTGTCCTCACAGGAATCACTCCTGCAGAATCTAACGCTGGCCCTTTTGTTCTTTGCCTTGATTTCAGCCCTGGGAATCGTCCCTGCGAAAATTCGCCATATCCACTGATTGCCCTGCCTAATTACCAACCACCTCGTTCTTCCAAAAACAGCAAAAATATTCCTGCTGATTCGATAGTTTTTTACCTCTGAATCAGCAGGAAATTCAAGTTTGACCGCGTATTTATGAGGGTAATAGAAAGGAGGGCTTCCTATGAACCCCAAGACGTTGTTCAATATCCCCTACGGCCTTTATGTCCTCACTACAAACCTTGACGGCAAGGACAATGGCTGCATCATCAACACCGTCACGCAAGTGGCATTGAATCCTGACCAGATAACGATTGCGGTCAACAAGGCCAATTACACCCGCGATATGATCGCGGCCAGCAAGCAATTCACCGCCTCGATTATCAGCGAAGCAGCTGATTTTTACCTCTTCAAACGCTTTGGTTTCCAATCCGGGCGAGATGCTGATAAATTTGCTGGCTTCAACGCCACCCAAAGAGGTGCCAATGGTATTCTCATGGTTACCGAAGGAACGAATGCCTATATCTCCTGCAAGGTAACCCAAGAAGTTGATTTAGGGTCCCACACGCTCTTTATCGCCTCCGTAACCGATATGGATATACTAAACGCCACGCCATCTGCCACCTATAATTATTACCAGCAGAAGATCAAACCAAAACCCGCGGCTGCACCAACAGCGCCTCCGGGCAAGAAAGTCTATCGCTGTAAGATTTGCGGTTATGAATACGTCGGGGATGAACTTCCCGCCGACTTCATTTGCCCGCTCTGTAAGCATCCGGCTTCCGACTTTGAGCTGGTAACCCCTTAACCTGCTAACGAAAAATTTTGCACCATAATAGCCCGATGGACAGGATCCCTCTGCGCTTAGCCAATTTGCCTAAGCACAGCGCACGGATTTCTGCCCATCGGGCTTCTTTTCTCTATTTTCCGACCTGTAAAAGATCTTTGCCATCCAATACGGCTTCTACCAGACTATCCCCCACATAACGTAATTTAAGCGAAAAATGCGGATGATTTTCTGCCAGCAGACGAAAGAAAATCTTATCGCCCTCCCAAATCGGCAAATCACAGACTTTCTCCCGGTCAATCCACTCCAATGTACCTTCATTACAGCTTCCCAACTGTCCTTCATAGCCATCTGCCGTATAAAGAAACATGTACTCGGTCTGCCATTTATCCGAAATAAAGGTAATGATGCCCCGCTGTCTGTAATGCGTAAGACGGAGTCCCGTCTCTTCCCTGGTTTCCCGCAGCAAACACTCATCCGGACTTTCATCTGCCTCAAAGTGGCCGCCCACACCTACCCATTTATCCTTGTTGATATCCTGCTGTTTCTTTATCCGATGCATCATCAAATACTTACCGTCTTGTTCAATATAACAAAGGGTGGTCAGATTACTTTTTGGCATACTTCCATTATCCTTTCAGCACTTGATTGAGACTGCCCATACGATACCCTTCCAAATCCAACGTCACATAAGCAAACCCCAAATCCTTTAATTTCCGGGCTGTTTTCCCATAGAATCCAGCGGCCATAAAGCGTTCCATATCCGCCGGCAGCAGTTCCACCCGGGCAATATCGCCATGACTGCGGACCCGCAGCTGTTGAAAACCTGCGTCCCGCAGGAAAACTTCCGCTTTCTCTACGCGTTTCAGCTTGTCTGCCGTCAATTCTTCCCCATAGGGAATCCGGGATGCCAGACAGGCTGCAGACGGTTTATCCGCAGTCTTCAAGCCCAAAGCCTGGGAGAAAGCACGAACATCCGCTTTGGTAAAACCAGCTTCCTGCAGCGGACTGATCACGCCCAATTCCTTCACCGCCTCATTGCCCGGACGGTAATCCTGCAAATCATCCAAATTCGTACCATCCAGCAAGTGCACGATATTTTCCGCACCGGCTAATTCCCGCAAACGCCCCAAAATAAGCCGCTTACAAAAATAACAGCGATGCGAAGGATTTGTGCGCACATCATAATAGACCAAGGGATCGATTTCAATAATCTTCTGCCGTATCCCCTCGGTCAGACAAAAAGCCTTTCCCTCCCGGATATCCTCCTCCGGCACAAAGGCACTTTTTATCGTAAGCGCCAGGACACGCTCTTTCCCCAGTTGTTCTTTAGCCGCTTTCAGCAATAGGGTCGAATCCACGCCAGCCGAAAAGGCAATGGCTGCCTGACCATAACTCTTCAGCAATCCCTGCAATTTTTCCACCTTACGCTGCAACTCTTCATTCATCATGAATTCTCACCGCTTTCCTGCCAAAATTGAAAATCCTGAGACACGTCTTCCAAATGCTTCGCCATATCCCCGGTAGTCCACAAATGGTAGCGACCATCAATAATCGCCCCTTCTATTCCCTGCTGACTGCGGATAAAACGCGCCCCCTGCTCCGGTCCCATCACAAACACAGCCGTAGTCAAAAGATCCGTCATCAACCCCCCATCAGGTACGGTATCCGCAGCCACGATGGTAACACTTACCGCTCCCGATTGGGCCGGCCTTCCTGTGCGCGGATCAATAATATGATGGTAACGCAAACCATTTGCCTCAAAGAAGCGCTCATAATCGCCCGAAGTGGAAAGAGCCGCATTTTCCAATGGCATAAGCGCCATCTTTTCCTGTGCATCCTCCTTACGGGGATGGCGCAGGCCTATACGCCAGACCTGGCCTTCTTTATTATGTCCCAACGCATACAGAGAGCTGCCCCCTAAATTGATCAAGCCATCCTGAATGCCGTATTTGGCATAAATCCTGCGCACTTCATCAACAGCCAAACCTTTGGCAATGCCGCCTAAATCCACGCCCATCCCCTCTTGCAAGAGACGGGCACTATGGGTATCTGCGTCCAGTTCCAGCTTCTGCCAACCCACCAGTTTCTGTGCCTTCGCCAATTCAACCGGAGAAGGCACTTTAGCATGATCTGTACCGATTCCCCACAAATCCACCAAGGGCTTGGCCGTAACGTCAAAAGCACCGTTGGTCTTCCGGGCATAATCCTGTGCAGTGGCCAGCATCTTATAGACCTCAGGCTGCAGGCTGACCCACTTGCCCGTACCCGCCAGGCGGGCCAGCTTATTTACATCACTATCCGGTGTTTGAGGGTTGACCATATTATCCAGATTCTGCAGGCGAACCAGGCTTTCATCGATAGCTGCCTTGGCTTCATCACCGCTGGCCGTAAGGGTAACTGCAGTATCCATGACAATTGCACTTTTCTGCACGGGCTGTGGCTGTCCACACCCCGCACATAGGCATAGGATTGCCAGCAGCAAACAACTATAGACTTGGGATTTCTTCAGCATCATTCTTCCTCTTCTTAAGACTGAACCACCGGCTGGGGTTCCAATTTCCCCGCCAAATCATGATCGGTCATTGCACAAACACTAGCATCCGACCAGACATTTTCTGCTGTTTCAATCATATCGATAATCGTATAGATTGGCAGAATCACGCCCATCAAACCAATAGGTGCTCCCAGAGAACTCATCAGCGACAAGGTGAGAAAATAGCAGCCCATCGGCACACCTGCATTCCCAATAGCCGCCAGCACCGCAATAAACAGCCAGGCAATCATGGTACCCAGTCCCAGCTCAAAGCCTGCATTCTGCATAACAAACAAGGACGTTACCAGGATAAAGGCCGCGCAGCCATTCATATTGATGGTAGTGCAAATCGGCAGGACAAAACGAGAAACCTTGGGATTCACTTTGAGATTCTGCTCAGCCGTTGCCAAGGTCACCGGCAAGGTACCCGCAGAACTTTTCGTGAACAGTGCCACCGCAATAGCAGGAGACATCTTGCGGAATACCTGCAGAGGATTAAGACCTCTAAGCAGCAGAAACAACGGCAGGACAATCAACATCTGAATAATATTTCCCCCGATTACCACAGCTACATACTGGCTGAGGGCACCGACGATTACCCCGGCCTCGATTTGCGCGGAAAGCTGTCCTGCAAAGGCCAGAATCCCCAAAGGCAAGGCCCAAAGGATTGCCCGAATCAGCGTAAAAAGCAGTTCTTGTAATCCACGCAACCCCTTCAACAACACTTCCCGGTTTTCCGTTTTAGGCATAAAAGCCAAACCTAAACCAACGGCCGCCGCAATCAACATCACCGAAAGCACATTGCCTGTCAGAAAGGGCTGCAATACATTGTTGGGGATAACCGAAAGAATATGATCATAATACGTGAGCTTCCCCACTTTGTCCAAGGGCACAGCAGAAGCTCCTGCCCCCACGATATCGGCAGGCAGATTCCCCGGTGCAATGAGAATATACAGTCCCAGCCCCACTGCAGCAGCTGCTAAAGTGGTAAGGAAGGTATAGCTTACCGCATGGGCAAAAATACGCCCCGTTTCCCGCTGCCCGCCCAAAGCAGCCAAGGTGGTAACCACCGCCAAAGCGATGGTCGGCACCGCAATGAATTGAAACAAACGAGTAAAAACCGTTGCAATAAAATTAAGCAGTTCATTCAAGGGAGCAATCCCCAGAAAGCCCAAAAAGCCCCCTGCAATCAATGCCCCAAACCACAAAAAAAGCTGCTTGCGGCTGGCTTGCGGATTATGCGCGCGCAGAGCTTCCTGCCGAGCTTTAGCCACAGTCGTATTCTCATCTGCCATAAGGATTCCCTCTTTCTTGTAAAACATAAAACCTAGTAAATTAATATGCTTTACATTGTAGCATAAATTTTACTTTTTTCAACAGAAAAATGTAATCTCAATATGAATTCCGTTTCATAGACAGCTTCGCGGGTATAGACCAAAAATCCTGCACCCAAGCAGGAAAAATCCCAGTGCAAAGCGAATATTAGCCTATAATGATAACCTATACGATAACGCGCCCAATAACAAGGAAGTGATCCAATGAACATGAAACGACATGGAGACAAAATTGCCTACTTTTTCATTGCCTTTGCTGTATATCTGCTGATTCGGGCTTTTTCTACCCATTTGACCATGCCCATTATCAATGTACTGCTCTATGTATCCATTGCTTCTTCCCTGCTGGCCAGTAATGTGCCCCGAGTATTGGATATTCCCCTGCATTATGCCTATCCGGTAAAATGTGTGGAATACTTTACCTTTGGTGTGTCCATCGTCTGTTTCATTGCCCTCTGCCTGCGGCACATGTGGATTTAACCGATAACGAAAAAAGGGGAATTTTGTGGTCCCAGCCACAAAGTTCCCCTTTTTTTCAGCCAAAGGTCAATTCGCCTTTTTCTCCAATCGCACAGATATCGGTCTGGGTCGTAGAAGTAAAACTTCCCGAACGGTCAAAATAAAATCCTTCAGGATTGGTCAGGAACTGCCACGACTCTATTACCGCCGGTGATACCGCCTCCGTATGACGGAAGGAAAAGGGCAAGGTATCGATGCAGCGAATTGTGTTTCGTCCTAATTGTATCACCATGGTCTGCCGAGATGAATCCGGGCTTTGACCGTCAATATAAAGATAGTTGCGTCCATCTTCCATATGCACCAAAACAGGCTGCAAATCCGTAAGCTGACCAGCCACAGCCTTCGTCATGCCATTGACCGTCACGCGTACCGTCTCAGCCCCACCTTCCACAGCAATTACATCACGCCGTTCATCATCTTTCAGCGATGTAATCAAGGCATAAGCCGCATCAAAAGGTTGGGCATAGGTCTTAGCGGTCTGACTGTAATACCCCGTGAAAAGGTCCGGCCGCTCCGCAAAAAGAATCGTAGCCGTCAATAACCCTTCCGCATAGGATGCAATCTCATAGGGATTGAAATAAAAGGTCACACCGCGCGGATCTAAGCTCCAATTGAGTTTATCTTCCGCGATACAGGCCTTGATGGTTTCCTCCAGATTGTCAAACTGGCTTTGCGGATACCCCTGGCGCAGCCGCTGACAGATTGCTTCCACCAAGGCATTTTCGTCCGTAATCACCGACGACAGGGAAATCTTTGTACCGGTAAGCGTATTGTAATTCACCCCTTGCCAATCATACAGCCCATGGGCACCACTGCCGTTGGTATAATTCTTTTGCAGAAAACTGAATACCAGCGTATCCGCTCTGCAGACCTGTACATCAAAACCACAGCCAAAGGGATGGTAATCCAGCGGATTTTCCCGACGAAAGTCCGCCGCATCCCTGTTCAGCTCCCAGCGGACTTTCCGGATACGCTGTTGTTCGCCGCGATTGAATTCCATCAAGGCCTTGCTCAGCAGCGGATAATCCCGGCGAATTTCCTCATTCACCACCAACCCCGCCCATTTCATGGCCAATAGTTCATACTCTCCCCGAGCATCCCTATCCAAATCACTGGACTGATATATCTGCTTGGAAAAACCGCCAATGGACCGGGGAGCGGCACTGGCCCCGCCCGAAAATATCCATAAACAGGACAATACACCTGCCAGCAGGGAAAAACAAAGCATCTTTTTCATAAGTATCCCTCCAAACATAAAGAAATTCGGTTACGATGAAAAACCTGCTTCGTTATTCGCCATGCAAAAGCCAAAATCCTGTTCCTGCTTTCCCCTCAATTCAAACTGCAGTTGAGGCCTCTCACTGCACATGGACAATATGACCATCCTGGGCCAGCAAAACCTTCCCCTGCTGCAAATCAACGGTCATATAAGCCACCTGGAATTCATCACCCTGACGCTGCACCTCACAAAAAGCCGCATCCGGGTGAGCCGCTACTACTGCTTCCTCGGCAATCTCCTCGGTGATGGATGGTGTGCCTTGTAAATAGAGCAAAGCGAACCAAACCATAATGCCTGCTAACATTCCCAAATACTTTTTCATACAGAACCATCCTTTCTTTCCTATCCATAACCCAAAGTTAGTATACAACTTTACACCTGTAATGTAGATAGTTTTGATAGAAGTATTCTGTATTCATCTTATGACTTGCCGCCCCTTGCCAGTATTATGCCCGCATGGTAACATGAAGTCCTAAACACTGAACTACAAAGGAGTCCTCCGTATGCAATATCTCTACGTTTTCCTCGGCGGCGGTCTGGGTGCAGTCTGCCGTTATTTGGCCACCACAGCCATCGGTGCAAGATTTGGTATGATGTTTCCCTTCGGCACATTGTTCGTCAACACCTTAGGCAGTTTCCTCATGGCTCTGATTATGGGTGTCCTGCTGACCATGTCCAAAGCCCACAACCTGCTCTCCGAACCCCTGCGCCTGCTCCTGACGGTCGGTTTTCTAGGCGGCTTCACCACCTTCTCCTCCTTCAGTATGGAAACCCTGACACTGCTCCGCAATGATAGTCTCCTATTAGCCCTTGCGAATATAGCCGCCAATGTAGCACTCGGATTAGCTGCCGCAAGCATCGGCTTATACCTGTCCACAATTACCCAACAATAAGAGCGGCCCCATGCATATTGTCCAGCAGACAGCCAAACAAAAAGGTCTTACCGCCAGGGCAGAAAAAATTTTTCTGTCCTGTTATTGCGATAAGACCTTTTGCTACCCTTATATTGTCTTCCTCCGGGAAGGCTTTTTTATTGCGCTGCCGTCGCCGCCTGCGGCGGATTATTATTGTTATCCTCCATGGAGCTCTTGGAAGACAACCGGCTCTTTTGCTCCGTAATAAAGGCCTGCATGATGATAAATACGCAGAGAAGCGCGCCTACCACAATCTTCGTCCACCAGGCAGACAGCGTTCCCTGGAAGCTGATAAAGGTAAGGATTACCCCTTGAATCAGCACACCGATAAGGGCCCCGGGAATAAAGCCAACACCGCCAGTCAGCAGCGTACCACCAATTACCGAAGAGGCAATGGCATCCATTTTCATTCCCAGACCATGCAGGTTATAACCAGTCAACATGATCAAGCTATAGGCCAGACCGCCCATTGAAGCACAGAACCCGGAAATGGCATAGACCATAACCTTGGTACGGAACACCGGCAGGCCCATAAGGGCTGCTGAAGATTCGCTGCCGCCAATAGCAAAAACGGCCCGGCCAAATTTCGTAAAGCCCAGTACGATTGCAGCAATAGCAATCATGACCAACGCCACCACTGCACCAATGGATACAAAACCAAAGCCCAAATCGATACGATAGCTTGCTAAAGACACCCAGTCCGGATTGACAATCTGAATGGTATCCTGAGAAATAACGGCCGTCAAACCACGGCAAAAGAACATCCCGGCCAAGGTAATGATGAAGGGCTGCAAATCAAACTTGGTGATGATATAGCCTTGCACAGCCCCAAACACCGTCCCCATGACCAATACCAGCAATACAGCCAGTCCTAAAGGAATACCTGTATTGGCCAGCAACCAGGCTAATACCATGCAGACCAGTGCTAGTACTGCTCCTACAGACAAATCAATGCCGGCAATGATCAACGTAAAGGTAATACCAATGGTGACAATAATCAATGCTGCATTATCGATAAAGAGGTTCAAAAATACCTGGGGACGCATAAAACCTTTATATATAGCCATGCCTGCCCCATAGAGAATAGCAAAGAGAGCCAAGGTTACAAAAAAGGAGAAATACTTAGAAGCAATCATCTGGTTCAGTTTACTGGTCATAATTGCTTCACCGCCTTTCCAAGAATTGCCTTGTTGTCATTTTTCTGTGCAGAATGCCGAGATGCCTTCCACTTATCAAACATTTCCTGTGCCTTCTTGGACTGAATCAGACAAATGATGATAACGGCCGCGGCCTTGACCACCGGCAGCTGATCAGCCGAAACCCCCAACGCATACATGGTAGTGGTCAGTGTCTGGATGGTAATGGCACCGATGACAGAACCACCCACATAAAATTTGCCGCCGGATAGCAAGGTGCCCCCCAAAGCCACGGCTAAAATGGCATCCATTTCCATATTCAGACCAGCGTTATTGGCATCAGCGGCCCGAATAAGGGAACTTTCGATAAGGCCGGAAACACCGGCACAAAGCCCCGAAAAAGCATAGACCAAAAAGATTACCATAGTGACATTGATGCCCGCATACCGCGCCGCCGTAGGATTGATTCCCACCGACTGCACGAAGAGGCCGATACTGGTCTTTTTCATCAAAATGGTCACCAGCAAAACCATGGCCAACGCGATGAAGATATTCGTCGGCAAAGGCATATTGGGCAAAAAGCCGGCAATATACTCAAAGGGCTTATAATACACCGTAATGATCTGCCCTTCCGTCATGAGCTGAGCTATGCCGCGGCCTGCAGTCATCAAAATCAAGGTGGCTACAACTGCCTGAATCTTGAATTTTGCCACCAGCAGACCATTCCACATGCCGCAAAGTACGCCTACACCTACCGCAGCCAATACGGCCAAAGCCATGGGCATTTCCGCCACGCCATCCCCCCGGCCGCCAATCATCGTACAAACCACGGCCGCTGAAATTGCCACCACGGCACCTACGGAAATATCAATGCCACTGGTGGCAATGACGAAGGTCATACCCAATGCCAGGATAATCAAGGAGCAGGAACGATTGAGAATATCCACCAGCCGGCCATATAAATGACCATCCTCGGTCATTTGAATGGTCAGGAAGCCGTCCACGAACAAGGTGTTGAAAATCAGCAGCACCGCCAGCGCCACCACGGGCAAAAATAAGGAACTGCCCGTAAATTTTTTTAGCATTTCCATCAGGCTGCACCTCCTGCAATGGCTTTCATCACACCATCAGAACTGATATCCCCATCCGTAAGCTCTGCCACTTTACGGCGGTCACGCATAACCACCAGTTTTGTGCAAGTACGTACCATCTCATCCATCTCCGACGAAATGAACACCACGGCCATCCCCTTCTGTTTAGCCAGGGATATCGCCATCTTCTGAATCTCTGTTTTCGTCCCCACATCGATGCCACGAGTCGGCTCATCCAGAATCAGCAGATCCGGTTGGGTAGCCAGCCAACGGGCAATGATTACCTTCTGCTGATTGCCGCCGGAGAGGTTCTTCACCAACTGTTCCCGACTGGATACCTTAATCCGCAACAGTTTAATGCAGTCATCCGCAATCTTTACCTGTTCCTCATAGGGAATATGACGTAAAATCCCATCCTTGGCCTGCATGGCCAGAATGATGTTTTCCCGCACGGACAAATCGCCAATGATACCAGACAGCTTACGGTCCTCCGGGCAGAAACCGATTTTCTGTTCCATGGCCTTCATGGGATTCTTCAAATGCAGTTTCTTGCCGTTGATGGAAAGAGAACCCTTATTGATCTCATTGATGCCAAACAGGAGTTCCGCCGTTTCTGTACGGCCAGACCCCAAAAGGCCGGCAAAGCCGATAACCTCGCCCTTATGGATGGTCACATCCACTTCGTTGAGCTTGCCCACAGCACCAATGCCTTTCGCTTCCAGGAATACTTCGCTGCTGGCTGTGCTCTTCTCAGCCAAATGATCCATATCCTTGACTTCATTGAGATCCTTCCCCACCATCTTGGCAATGAGTTCCAAGCGAGGAAGTTTAGCCGTTTCATAAGCACCCACCAGTTCACCATTGCGCAGGACCGTGATATGATCGCAGATTTCATAGATTTGGTCGAGAAAATGAGAGATAAAAATAATACCTAATCCTTGACTTTGCAGTTGCCGCATAATCTTAAAGAGATGGGCAGTTTCTTCTTCATTCAGGGAAGATGTCGGCTCGTCCAAAATCAATATCTTTGCATCCACATCCACAGCCCGGGCAATGGCAATCATCTGCTGCAATGCCACGGAATAATTATCCAAAGTCTTGGTCACATCAATATGCACATCAAGCTTGGCCAATAACTCTGCTGCGCGCTGATTGATGGTCTTCCAGTCAATCATCCCAAACTTCCGCGGTTCCCGGCCAATAAAGATGTTCTCCGCCACCGTCAGATTTGAGCAGAGATTAACTTCCTGATAAACAGTGGAGATCCCACAATCCTGCGCAGCCTTCGGTGTTTTGGGATTGATGGCCTTGCCATTCAGGAACACCGTTCCTCCGTCCCGGGGATATACACCAGTAAGCACCTTTACCAAGGTGGATTTACCTGCGCCATTTTCCCCCATCAACGAATGAATCTCACCGGCATGCAGGGTAAAGTCCACATTGGACAAAGCCCGCACCCCAGGGAATTCCTTGGTGATATGCCGCATTTCCAATAGTGCCTGTGCCATAGCTGTCACTCCTTGTTGCGATAATAAGATAATAAAGCCGTGTCCGCACACATACGCTGTACGGGCACGGCTTGCCTTGATTTTCAATCTTAGTATTTGCGTTCCGGCAGGGTCTTTTCTGCTACATCAGCAGGGAACACACCTTCGTCAACGTAAACCAGCTTATCCACTTTTTCGCCGGCCAGAATCTTCTTAGCCGTTTCCATCAGAAGTTTGCCCTGAAGCGGGTTGCACTCTACAGTACAGTTTGCCTTACCTTCGATCATAGCCTGGAACATGCCTTTTACACCATCGATGGAGATGATGGTAATATCCTTACCAGGTTTGAGGCCAGCTTTTTCGATGGCCTGAATAGCACCAAGAGCCATATCATCATTATGAGCAAAGAGGATATCAATTTTCGGACCATAGGATTTCAGGAAGGATTCCATAACTTCCTGCCCCTTCTGACGGGTGAATTCACCAGTCTGGGAAGCCAGGATATTATACTTGGAAGCATTGGCAGATTTGGCCATAGCATCTTTGAAACCTTCCTGCCGGCGGATAGCAACGGAAGAACCAACGGTGCCTTCGAGAACGACTACATTGTACTGGCTGCCGCCATCACGGGGAGTCTTTTTCTCTTTTGCCATGTATTCGTCAATCCATTTGAATACGTTGTTTCCTTCCTTTACGGAGTCCGTACCGATTTTAGCAACATAGAGACTGTCATCCGACAGCTTCACATCACGGTCAACAACCACTACAGGAATCTTGGCATCCTTAGCCTCTTTGAGGACCGTATCCCATCCCGTTTCTACGATAGGCACGAAGGCGATGATATCCACACCCTGTGCAATAAAGGAACGGATTGCTTTAATCTGATTTTCCTGTTTCTGCTGCGCATCCGAGAACTGCAGATTGATACCAGCTTCTTCAGCAGCCTGCTTGATGGATTCCGTATTCGCTGTTCTCCATTCGGATTCCGCTCCGATCTGGGAGAAGCCCATGGTAATCTTCTTATCGCCACCAGCGCCCTTATCGCCGCCTTTGGCCTGTTCACCGCCGCCACAGCCGGCAGCTACAATCATCATAACGCTTGCGAGTAATAATGCTATGAGCTTTTTCATCTCATCGTCTCCTTTGCTACATCATGATTCCGCTTGTGAAGTTCCCTGCCAATCTCTTGCCTGTCCCCCTTTACGACCCATTTCGGCAGAAAATAATAGGCAACACCTTATCTGTTCTCGGGCACACTTCAAAATGCATACAATATAGTCTTTTGGCAAAAATCTGACTATTGCTCAGATAAAGCACCATCAGCCCATTGCCTCACAACCATCTCTGTCATATACGATACTCTTTTGTACAGTTTTTGTCAATAGTTTTTTATCTTTTGCATTTGTTCGTGCACGATTTGTTATTGTTCCCCTTATCAGGCTCACCTGCTCCAACCCCGACCATCCACTGGCAAAATTCACAAAAAAAGATTCCGAACCACTACAGTCCGAAATCTTTTTCTCATCCTTTGCGCAACCCATTAACTGTTCTTAGCAATCACGGCCCCGACAATTGCCCCCACGGCCGCCGCAGCAATGGTGCGATTGGTCTGCACCTTCTTATCATGCTTGCGCTGTGCTTCTTCAGCCTCTTCCCGTTCTCTGGCTTCCCGATAACGTTCATAGGCACTCTTCTTGCGATGCTCCCGTTCCCACGCGTCACGACGTTCCTGCTCATAGCGTTCCCGCTCGTGTCTGTCTTTTTCGTGTTTCAACTGACGCACCTTTTCATCATGACGGGCCTGCTCATCACGACGCTCCTGCTCAATCTTATCCTGTTTCTCCTGATGACGGCGCATTTCCTTCTGTACATCGTGACGATGTTCCCGCTCACTCCAGGAATTTTCATAACTTGCTGCATAAGCAGGTACTGCCAACGTTGTGCCAACAATACTGAATGTCATCATCCCAGCCATCAGGCCGCCCACTATTTTCTGGCATTTCAAGCACTTCATCACAATCGCTCCCATCTGCTCAATATCATTCTCCAATATCAAAAAGGTTGACTATGCCTATAGTATAAGCAGTCAACCTTTATTTGTCATTAGAAATCCATTAAAAATTGATTAAAATTTACCTGCAATTAATTCAAAACAGTCCCAATGTCTTCAGGATAAATACCCAGCCGAAAATGGTAAAACAGGAAAGGCCTGTAGTATAAACCACACAATTTCCAGCCAAATCCGCATCACTGTCCATCTGCTGTGCCATGGCAAAACTGGCCACTGCACAGGGCGAAGCAAATATCGCCAGCAAGGTCACCAATTCAATGCCCCGAAAGCCCAGATAAACAGCCATCGTCAAAGCCACCGCTGGCACGATGATCAGCCTTGCCGCTACGCAGCTGATCAATTGCGGTAAATGGTTATGAAAACTTCCGCCTTTGAAAGAAGCCCCCAAAATAATCAGGGCCACAGGCGTAGTCGCTGCCGCCACCTGGCCAATCCCCTTCAAAACAGGCTTGGGCACAGGAAAATCAATGAGCCGCAGCATAACCGCTGCCAGTGCCCCCATAATCATAGGGTTCTTGAGTATCCCCAACAGAATTGGCCAGAGGGCAAAGCGCCGGCCACGAAAGGTCTCCAGAACAAAAACCGCCAGTACATTATAGATGGGCACGATTACCGCAATCATCATGGTGGGAATAGCTAAGGCTGAATCACCAAAGATATTGCCGACAATGGGAATCCCGAACAAAACGAAATTACTGCGAAAAACAGCCTGGCTCATGGCGCCTCGATGGCGGTTATCTTTATCAAAGAGGCAGATGATTGCTGTGGCCAGTAAAAAGACCAACAGAACCACCACACCACCAAAAATCATAAGATACGGACGCACTGTATGCGCCAAATCCGTAACGTAGATATTATAAAACATCATACAGAAGAAAAATAGTGTAAACACCATACGATTAGTATGGGCAAGTTCCGTATCCGTCATCAATTTCAGCCGCTTGATTACCAGCCCCATAAAGAGCAGGGTAAACAGCGGTACAACCGCGCCAAAGGCCACCCAGAAATTATTCATCATATCCATAAAATTACCACCGATTCCCCTTCCGCCAAAAATCCGGTGTCAACATAACCAGCAGGGTAAACATTTCCAGGCGTCCCATGAGCATGGAGACACAAAGAATGCTTTTGCTGAATACCGATAAGCCCGCATAAGTACAGGTTGCACCGGCAATGCCAAAAGCCGGGCCGATATTGCCCATGGTACTGACACTCAAACCCAGGGCGTCAAAAACTTCAATGCCATCCCAGGTCAACAGCAAGGCCCAAAAGGCAATAAAGAAAATATAGAGGAAAAAGAACTGTCCCACCCGCAGCAGCATTTCCTCGCTGACCCGACTGCCATTGAGATGCACTTCTACGACCCGGCGGGGAGATATTTTCTGATGCACTACAGCCCAGGCATTTTTCAAGAGCACCAGCACCCGTACAACCTTCATGCCACTGGCCGTAGAACCGGCACAACCGCCGCAGAGCATCAACAGCATGATAATTCCCTTGGAGAGGGGCGGCCACTGTTCAAAATCCGCCGACACAAAGCCTGTCGTGGACAATGATCCCACCTGAAATGCCGCATAACGCAAGGCCGTTCCGGCATCAAAGGACATCGTAGATAACAGATTCAAGAAAATCAATAGAATTGCCAGACCCAAAATCCACAGGTACGCCTTGAATTCCGAATCCCGTTTGATTACAGCAGGCCCTTTTTGCCAGATGCGATAATAAAGACCAAAATTCCCCCCCGCTAAAATCATAAAGAAGGTCATGCTCCACTCAAATGCCGGACTTTCAAAATGCATGGCACTTTCATCATAGGTGGAAAAACCACCGGCACCAATGGTGCTCATGGCATGGGTCAATGCTTCATAGGGGTTCAGCCCACAGAGCAGATAGACCCCTGCTGCCACAAAAGTAAAGAGCAGGTACATCCTGAACAGCACCTTGGTCATGTCCCGTAATCGAGGCAATACCCGTGTCTCCGTAGGACCGGTGGTTTCGGCATTGTACATATAAACGGTGCTCTGTCCCGCCTGGGGGAGCAGGGCAATAAATATCACGATAATTCCCAGACCGCCAAACCAATGGGTCATCATACGCCAAAAGAGAATACTCTGGGGGAGCCCCTCCAGACTATTGAACACCGTAGCGCCTGTCCCCGTAAAGCCCGAAATGCTCTCAAACACCGCATCCAAGGCATTGAGGTATCCACCGCACACATAGGGGAGCATACCCAGACTGGTGGCTAATGCCCAGCCAAATCCCGTAATGGCAATGCCCTCCCGCATGGATAAATCCTTTTCCCTCTTACGGCCATGGGCCTGCAACACCAGGCCCACCGAAGCACTGAGCCCCAGGGCCACCGCAAAGCCGGGAATGCTGCTCTCCAAATTCAAAAGTGCCAGCGCAAAGGGGATAAACATGGTTACGGTCTCTGCCATGACCAACCGTCCCAATACATAATAGATAATGTATTTATCCATCTCTACCACCTCTTTTGGATATTGCGCCGCCCCATATCAATGAGCACCAGGAAGGAGAAGATTTCCACCCGGCCCAAAACCATCAACAGACTGCAAACCAGCTTAGCCCAATCTGGCAGAATATGCAGGTTTTCCAAGCCAAACAGGGCACTGGAGGCCCCAGTACTAGTCAGGCAGCCTGCCGCCAGGCCCAATGCCTGCATAATGCTGATTCCCGATAAAGAAAGAAGCATGACGAAGACGAAGAATACCGTCATATACAGGAAAAAAAAGGCCAAAATCCTGCCCACAATCTTATCGGGAACGGGCAGATGATCTACCTTGATGGAAAGCACCATACGAGGATGCAACGTACGCCGCATTTCTGCCCAGGACAAGCGGAAAAGCACCAGCAGGCGCATGATTTTCAGCCCACCGGTAGCTGACCCAATACAGCCCCCCACAAACACCAGCAAAAACAATACATACCGGTCAAAAGATGGCCATGCCCAAAAGGGAGCCACCACAAAGCCGTTGGTGGAGATAAAGGACATGGTCTGAAAATATCCATAGCGCAGACTTTCAAGGAAGTCATAGGTGCCCGTAAGATAGAGATGACTGGCCAGCACTGCACCAACCCCCAACACCACCAGCAGGAAATTCCGGATTTCCGTATCCTGCAGCAGCATAAACGGTTTCCTCACCTTCCAGGCCTTCCAAACGAGCAGCAAGCTCAGGCTGGACATCAGCATAACCACCATAGCCGCTAATTCCAGCACAGGACTATTATAGTAGATAAACGCATACACCGAAGAGCCTCCGCTGGAAGACAAGGTGAGCATTGCACGAACCAACGCCTCAAAGGGATTTAAGCCCGCCAGATAATAGATTCCTGTTGCCACCACAGTCAAAACAGCATAAACCGTAGTCCCCTGCCGGGCAGACTGGGCCATTCTATTCCACACCGGACTGAAAAATATGGACTGTCTGGCCGATAATGTCAGGCCAAAGCAACCACTGACCTGCGGTAACACCGTGACCATAACCACCACAAAGGTCAGTCCCCCCAACCAGCTCATGATACTATGCCAAAGCGTCAAAGTCCGGGGCAATTCCAACCGGTCATAGGGCAGACAGGATAGCCCCGTAGTTGTCAGAGAGGACATGGCTTCAAAAAACGCCGCTGAAAAACTAGGGAATAAACCGGAAATCGCATAGGGCATCAGACCAATAATCCCCATCAGCGGCCAGACATAAGCCATAAAGAATACGCCTTCTTTAATGGTCAGCTGTCGCTGCCGTCCTTCCGCAGCCCCCATCTCCAGCAGCTTCTTGCCCAAACCATAAGCAAACAGCATAGGCAGCACAAAAAGCAACGCTTCTTTATCCTGCCAGATAAGCGCGGCTAAAAAGGGCACCAATAGTGCCCCTGCCATCAGTATGGACATTTGCCCCATCAGGAGCCAAAAGAGCTCCAAACCGTTTTCTTTGCGCATCTCGTTGCGACCCTAGGCCATAGCCTATTCCTTTCCCTTGAAATACTTGATAACCTGCTGGGAAAACTGTGTTTGAATAAACAGAATGATTCGATCACCAGGCTGTAAAATCGTATGACCGTTTGGAATACTTGCCTCGCCATTGCGAACATAAGCACAAACCAGACATTCCCGGGGCAGTTTGACCTCCATCAGCTTCTTCCCGGCCACCGGAGCTCCCTCCTGCACGATAACTTCTACAGCCTCAGCTTTGGCACCTTCAAGCAGGGATACCGATACAACGCCGCCCCGGCGAGCAAAGGCCAGCACCTCACTGGCGGATAACAGCCGTGTGGAAAGTACGATATTTACCCCCACTTTTTCCATTAATTCCACGTACTCGTTGCGGGATACCCGCACCACAGTCTTGGTCTTATTGCCAGACAAATGCCGGGCCAACAGGGCCAGCATCAGATTCAACTTATCATCCTCTGTCAGGCAGACTACCACATCCGCTTGGGCTACATCTTCTTCCACCAGAAGATCAATATCCGTACCATCACCGCAGATAGCAATTCCCTTGGTCAACATACCAGCCATAAGCTGGCAGCGCTCCCGATCCCGATCAATCACCTTGACATGTACGCCCTGTTCATCCAATTGCTGCGCTAAAGCACGGCCAGCCCGCCCCGCACCGATAATCAGCACCCGATGCAGTTTACGGGCATCCCGCTGGACAAATTTCTGACTGAACTTCTCAATTTCCTCGGGGATACCAATGAAATAGGCATTATCATGGGGCTGAAAGCAGTCATCACCATGGGGGATAATCATCCGATGGTCCCGAAAAATCATGCCCGCCAGTACACCGCTGGGCAACTGGATATCCTTCAGCGGAATCCCCGCCAAAGAAGACTTGCGCTGAATCTTTGTTTCAAACAAACGAATCTTTCCATGGGCAAAGTCCTCCACATCCAAAGCTGCTGGCGTCATCAGTATCCGATTGATTTCATTGGCTGTAATTAGCTCCGGATTGAGCATCAAATCGATATCAAAATTCTTCTTGAGATACTCCTTAGCCTCGGACATAAACTTCATATCCCGAATACGGGCAATGGTGTGCTTGATGCCATGCTTCTTAGCCAGCACGCAGGCCACCATATTTACCTCATCACTAGCTGTCACCGCAATGAGGATATCCGCATCACGCACATCCGGGTCATCCATGGTGATGGGACTGGCGCCGTTGGCAGCGATTGTCAACACATCTAATGTATTCTTCGCCGCTTCCAACTGGCTTTCATCCTTGTCAATAACTACCACATCGAATTGTTCCTTGGACAAAAGCTCGGCTATGCTATACCCCAGCTTCCCCGCTCCCACAACGATAATACGCAAAATACACCCTCCCCGCAGGCAGACAGACTTTCATACATTTTTCAGTATATTATACCGCTAAGCATGACTTTTGCCAAATCACATATTAAGCAATAGAACGTGCCTGCTGGCGCTATAATTTCAATAAATATTCTCAGTTATGAATAATTACAGGAATTTATATCACCTGATAATAAAAAATCCTTCAAAATTCGCTAAAAACCGTCAAAAACAGGCGAGATATTCCTGTAACCCCCAGTCAGTGGGAATAATTCCAGACTAATTGGGACTTTTGGGCAATAAACGTAACATTTGCTACTTCACAAGCAGACCATCTTATTGTATACTGTATTACGAGTTGTTAAGGATTTACTCTATTCCTTTGCTTCGCTAACAACAAAGAAGGCATAAATTACCATCCCTGATAATCCCCAATTCGGTAATTTATGCGGTGTTTTAATTGTTGGAGGTGTTTCCCCATGATAGTCGATAACGTCCGCGTTATTATCGAGAACGGAACATTTTCAGCGGAGGATGCGCAGTATTATATTAATCGCATTAAAAAGACCTCTAAATTTTCCCTGAAGAAGGTTATTTTTAATCGCACTGATGCGTATTTAGATGTTCGTTATTCGTTTGAGTCAATCCCCTTCGACCGGATTAGACGAATTCCGTTGAAAAAAGAAGTATTCGAAATCGCGCAGTAAACAACTGACGTGCGGCTTCCCCAGCCGTTTTCTGACAGGAATAAGCCCCTGAAACCATTGGTTTCAGGGGCTTATTTCTATATTTTTTTACACGTGCTTAAAATTTGAAGCGATCCAGTTGCCAAATCTTACCACTCAAAGACCTGATTTCCCCATCAGCCTCCACCGTAAACTCCGGCTGAATGTTCTTCTCAGGAAATACCAACAGGCTGGCTGCTTCTTCCCCATGCTGGAAGAAAGCCTCCACTGCGGTCTTGTCCACAAAAATCTGCAAGGAAAGATTTTCATCGGCAAAAAGCTGGAACCGGCGTACTCCCCGGCCACCTTTTTTCATTTCATTGCGGTCAATGGACATCACCTGGGCCTTGCGATCATAAATGAAGCGCAACTTTTCCGTACCATAGGCAATGGTAAATACAATTTCCCTGCTCTCGCCCAGTTCCATATCCAAGAGGATTTCCGAGCCCTCAAAGAGCGGATGACTGATGATCTTAACCTGTTCTGCCTCCAACTCAACAGCAGTCTCTGCAATGCGCAAATCCTTCATTTCCCGAGCCGGGCGGGAATAGATATGTCCCTGCCGCAAGCGCAATTCCCGGGGCATGGTCAAACTATACATCCAGCCCTGTTCACGAGAAGGATATTCTTCATCCTTATCCGGCATGCCCATCCAGCCAATCATAATCTGCCGACCTTCGTGAGTCAGCACCTGTGGCGCATAGAAATCAAAGCCCTTATCCAATTCCTGGAATTTAGTATGCTGCATCATGTCCATGCTGTCCAGTGAAAGATGGCCTGCGATGTAACCTGCCTGATAGATATTCTGCCGGTCAAATTCCCGGGCAGGAAGCCCCTGTGGACAGAAAATCAACACATCATAGCTGCCGAATTGCACGAGATTTGGACATTCCCACATATAGCCGAAATCCCCTAAACGGTGTTTCACCTCACCCAAATTCTGCCAGCCATCATCGGTCTCTTCATAAATCAGTACCGTTCCAGTCTCAGTTTCTTCCCGCTGAGCACCAATCACAAAATAGCGCTTACCTCGGCGCGTAAAGAGATAGGGGTCACGAAAGTGCCCCGTAATACCTTCCGGATGGTCGGGAACGATAATCTCTTCCTTCTTGATTTGATTCCCCTTAAGGCTGCCAAAACGCTGGGCGGGAATACGTACACCATCTTCTTTGCGATTGCAGGTATAGAGTACCCTCAACCGCCCATCTTCCACCGTCCCGCAGCCAGAGTAACAGCCATCCTTATCATGGACATCATCTGGCCACAGTGCCAGTTCCGGCATGCTGTAATGCACAAAATCCCGAGTAGCCGTATGAGCCCAGCATTTATTCTTGTGCTCACAGCCCAAGGGATTCCACTGATAGAAAATATGGAACTTCCCATCATAAAAAGCCAGACCATTCGGATCATTGATCAAACCGAAGGGCATTTCCAAATGAAACCGGTTATGCCAGCGATGCTCCAAAGGAAATCCTGCTTTCAGTCTTTCATCTATTTCCTGCTTATCGAATTTTTCCATCTTTGTCACCTTCCTTATCATACACACCATAGCGGCTCTTCCTCCTGCTCCACCACCACGATGTTACAAAAGGCTGCCACCCGAAAGCGACAGCCTCAATTTTTATTCTTCCGGCTTAAACAACGTAAAGGTCAGCGCAAAAGCCACACCAAAGCCGATGAGATTTACAATCACATATTCCAGCAGATGATCCAGATAGAGCAAAGTACCCGGCAATACCGTAATCCCCATACCCGAACCTGCCAAATGCAGGAAACTGGCCACACCACCAGCACAGGCACCACCCACAAGCGCATAAAGGAAAGGCTTCATGAACCGCAGATTAATACCAAAGATAGCCGGCTCCGTAATTCCCAGGAAAGCAGGGACAGCCGAAGAAATATACAGGGCGCGTTTCTTCGGATCCTGCGTCTTCATAGCTACTGCCACAGCCGCACCACCCTGGGCAACGATAGCGCCCGTGATAATCGCATTAAAAGGATCTACGCCGGTAGTGGCCAGCAGCTGCACTTCCAAAGCATTGAATACATGATGTACGCCAAAGACCACAATAACCTGATGCAGACCACCAACGATAAATCCGCCAATGCCCAGGGGCACCTGCAGGAAAGCAGAAACTGCACCAAAAATCGAGGTTTCCAGAGCATGCATGATGGGGCCCACAATAAGAATCCCCAAAATCATGGAAATAAACAGGGTTACAAAGGGTGTAACAATCAAGTCAATAATATCCGGCACAACAGTCTTAAGCGCCTTCTGCAGCTTAGCTGCAAAGATTCCCAATACCAGAGCAGGTAAAACAGAACCCTGATAGCCCACAATACCTATGGTCATGCCCAGGACATCCATTGGTATCGGCTTCACGTCACCACCAGCAACAGCCCAGGCATTCGGCAGCTGCGGGCCGACCAGCATAAGCCCCAGTACCAGACCGATGACCGGCGTACCGCCAAAGCGTTTCATCGTCGACCAGCAAACGAGCGCGGGCAGGAAGATAAAGGCCGTATCCGTCAGAATCTGGCTTAACAACAACACGTTGGGACTGAATTGCACCCCCAGACTCTGTGCAGCACCACGCAGGCCCATGAAAAGCCCCGTTGCAACCAGCACAGGAATGATGGGCACGAAAACATCACCCAAGGTGCGGGAAATCTTCTGTAACGGTGTCATCTGCGCATAAGCTTCTTCCTTATTGCTGGTACCAGTAAAGCTCGTCCCCTTGATGAACTCCGCAAAAACCTTGTCCACAAAGCCCGTTCCCAGGATAATCTGATACTGGGCAGCAGCAAAGAACTGCCCTTTGACACCATCGATGTTTTCAATAGCCTTTTCGTCAATCTTGGACTTGTCATTGATAATAAGGCGCAAGCGCGTAGCACAGTGCTCAGCATTGCGCACGTTATCCATTCCGCCCACATATTTTGCAATGAGCTTCGCAACACGAACCTCTTTCGGCAAATCCGCATATTCATCGTCAGCTGCTGCCGGAGCTGCTTCTTCATGTTCTTCAGCAGCAGAGCAAATCTCCGTTTCGCCCAGCGCGATGGTAATCTTTTCAAACTCCGTGGAATTGGTTACCACAAAGGGAGTCGTAATATCATAGCCGGCGTCCTTGATGGCCTCGCCATCAAATTCCAGCAGCAGCTGGCCCTTCTTCACCGTTGCCCCCTGCTCCACATGAGCCGTGAAATGTTCACCGTTCAGCTTCACGGTATCCAGGCCCACGTGAATCAGCAGATCTTCACCATTCACACCATGGATGCCGATTGCATGCTTCGTCTCAAATAGTACCGTAACCTCACCGTCGACAGGCGCATAAACCTTACCATCGGGGTTCTTCACCGCCGCACCAAAGCCCATGGCCCCGCTAGCAAAAGCCGGATCGTTTACCTGGGACAATTCCACCAATTCACCATTAAGCGGACTGTCCAAACGAATTTCCTTCATAGGAAAAGCCTCCTTAATCAATTATTCGCATCTTAAAAATATAATTCCTGCATGATTCTGATATGAAACCAATTTCATATTAACAGTTTACAAGTTCCTTCCTACTTTGTCAAGATTGAACTTGTAAAAATCCGTCAAAACCGGTCAAAAGACTTCCTGCTTACCGATAGATTCATACAGAAATAGCGGGGACAAACGGCACAAACACATTGTGCCGTTTGCCCCCGCATCACCAGCCATACGCCCGTAATCACTGAACCAGTAAATCCCGGAATTTGGTGTATTCCTTCTGGAAAAACAGCTGTATGCTATCCACAGGACCATTACGATGTTTAGCTACGATAACTTCAGTAATATTCTTATTCTCCGTATCCTTATCATAGTAATCTTCACGATAGAGGAACATAACGATATCTGCATCCTGCTCCAAGGAACCGGATTCACGCAGATCTGACAGCATGGGTTTCTTGATCTGTCGGCTTTCCACAGAGCGGGATAGCTGCGACAGAGCGATAACCGGCACATCCAGTTCACGGGCCAAAGCCTTAAGGGAACGGGAAATCTCTGAGATTTCCTGCTGGCGGTTATCGCTGTTCTTGCTGGCCCGTCCCTGCATCAATTGCAGATAGTCGATGATGATGAGATCAAGACCATGCTCTGCCTTCAAGCGGCGGGCTTTGGAACGCAGTTCCATAACGGTAATGCCTGCCGTGTCATCGATATAGATGGGCGCCCGACTCATGCGGTCAGCCACGCCCACCAATTTATTCCATTCCACTTCATCCAGCTGTCCAGTGCGCAGACGGGACGCATCAATGCCGCCCTCGGCACACAGCATACGCTGCATCAGCTGTTCCTTGCTCATTTCCAGGGAAAAGAACGCTACATTCCCGCCATGTAAACCCACATAACTGGCAATATTCAAGGTAAAGGCCGTCTTACCCATAGAAGGACGGGCCGCCACCAGAATCAGATCCGATTTCTGCAGGCCCGCCGTAAGCTTATCCAAATCCTTAAAGCCGGAACTGAGTCCTGTTAGTCCGCCCTTGGATTCATAGAGGACATTAATGCGCTCAAAAGTCCGCATGACGATGTTCTTCATGGACTCAAAGGCCCCGCCACCCTGACGGCTGGCTACAGCCAGGATTTTCTTTTCGGCCTCGTCCATGATATTCTCTACTTCATCGCTATCTTCATAAGCCTTGCCTGCAATTTCCGTGGCTACATTGATGAGGTTCCGAAGTTCTGCTTTTTCCTTGACGATTTTAGCATGATAACTGACATTGGCTGCGGTGGCTACAATATTTGCCAGTTGTGTGATAAAAGCTAAGCCCCCCACCTTATCCAGCATATCGGTTTTTCGCAGCTCTTCCGTCAGAGTAACCAAGTCCACGGCTTCATCATTATTCTGCAGGCGCACCATGGCCTCATAGATAATACGATGGGTTTCCCGATAAAAGTCATCGGGGTGCAGGATTTCCTGCACCTCAATAATCGCTTCTTTTTTGATGAGCATGGCCCCCAAAACCGCTTGTTCTGCTTCAATATTCTGTGGGGGCACCCGTTCTGGTAATGCCATTTCCTTACTCCTCTTCCTCAGCTGGCGCAAAGATATACTTAAAGGCTTCCTCAGCTGTAGCTACCGGATGAATAACCAGACCCAAATGCTCCTGGGGAATATCCTTACTGTTTTCCTTGGGAATGACCAGCGTCTTGATTCCTGCCTGCTTTGCCCCATAGGCCTTCTCAAAAACACCGCCCACGGGACGCACCCGGCCCGCCAAAGATATCTCACCGGTCACCGCTACATCCTGGCGTATTTTCCGGCCGGTCACCGCGCTGGTTATCACCGCCAAAATCGCCGTTCCAGCGCTTGGCCCATCAATATTGCCACCGCCAATCACATTGATATGCACATCATAATCGTGCAAGTCTTTCCCTGTAAGCTGACGCATGACGGAAGCTGCATTGAACACAGAATCCTTAGCCATGGAACCTGCGGTTTCATTGAAACGCACCTTTCCCTTTCCCGCTTCCTGCGCCGGGAAGGCCACGGCTTCAATCTCTATGGCTGAACCGAGAAAACCGGCCACGCCCAAGCCAAAGATATGGCCTCGTTCAGCACAGGCAGAAGCCTTTTTCGTCACATAAGGAGTCAGACGGCTGACCTGGGCTACTTCATAGATATCCGCCTTGCTGATTTCCACCTGCGGCCCCTTGTCCGTACCTAAATCCTCGACCATGAACTGCTCGTCTAATTCGCAGCGCTCCAAGGCAAGGCTGTATGCATCTGCCAGGATATTGATAGCCTTGCGCCCTTCAATGGTGTACTCACTGATCAGTTCTGCCACCTCATCCCTAACCTTCACATGCAGCTTAGCTGCCGCATTATATACAATCTGCTGAATATGTTTAGGGGTCAGCGGTTCAAAATAAATCTCTGCACAACGGGAGCGCAGGGCCGGATTGATATGTCCTGCATCCCGGGTGGTGGCACCAATCAGCACAAAATCTGCCGGTGCTCCTTCCTCAAAGAGCTTTTTGATATACGGTGGGACCTTCTTATCCGTCGGGTCATAATAAGCAGATTCAAAATAAGCCCGCTTGTCTTCCAATACCTTCAAGAGCTTATTCTGCAACATCTCATCCATTTCACCGATCTCATCGATAAATAAGATACCGCCATGAGCCTCCGTAACCAGCCCCGGCTTAGGCTCAGGAATACCGCTGTCTGCCAGATTTTTCTGCGCCCCCTGATAGATGGGGTCATGTACAGACCCCAACAGGGGATTGGTAATATCCCGAGGGTCCCAACGCAGGGTGGTCCCATCGGTTTCTACAAAGGGGGCATCCTCCCCAAAGGGAGACACCGCTTTTTTCTTGGCCGCTTCCAAAACAAGACGCGCCGCCGTAGTCTTCCCTACCCCCGGCGGTCCATAAAGCAATAGATGTTGTGGATAAGGAGAACTGAGTTTTGCCATCAGCGACTTAACAGCCCGTTCCTGCCCCACGATTTCCGAGAATTCCTGAGGACGCAAGAGCTCCATGATGGACTGGGTCAGCTTAACGCTTTCCAGTTTTTCCAATTTTTCACGCTTCTCCTTATCCTGAGGCGTTTCGTTTCCACCTTTTTCATCCTTCATGACCTGCTGACGGATATCATTGACGTATTCCTGATGCTCCTTTTCCAGCTTTTCATTGACTTTTTTCTCAATGCTGTCTTCCACATTACGGCGGGCTACAATATCCGCCACTCGCTCGGACAGAGCTTCCATAATAGCAGGTACCTGTTCTGGCTTCGGTGCAGGATTAATCAACGGATCTTCACCCAAAATACGCTGCAGAGCCAGCACCCGGTCGCAAGGATCATTGGAGCGCATCAAATCCAGAGCTTTCATCTTCCCCGCCTGAATCACCAGCTTTTCTGTCCCCATCACATCCACCAGGATGGCATATAGGGCTTCAATCTGCCGGTCTAAAGGAGTCGCACTGCGCGAAGCAGGAGCAGGCAATGCCTGCTCCTGTTTTTTCGGAAATAAATTGCGAATAAAATCCAGTATCTTCATATCAGCCTGCCACTACATTGACCTTGATTGTACTGGTGATGGAAGGATGTACCTTGATTACAGCTTCGTATTCACCAGCGCCTGTAACTTCGCCTTTGATGGAAATCTTCCGGCGGTCGATATCAATCTTTTCCTTTTTCAAAGCATCTGCCACATCCTTACCCGTAACGGAGCCAAACAACTTCCCATTTTCACCGATTTTTACGGGGATGGTCACGGAAACCTTTTCCAGCTGCGCAGCCATAAGCTTGGCTTCATCGGTAGCCATAGCCTCCTTGCGGGCCTTGGAACCAGCCTGGGCCTTCGCCACATTCATATTCTCAGCATTGGCCAATACCGCCGCCTTGCGAGGCAAGAGGAAGTTGCGGCCGTAGCCTTCAGAAACCTCAACGATATCGCCTTTTTTGCCTAATTTTTTAACGTCCTGCTGCAGAATCACTTTCATCTTGATCATTCTCCTCAATATAGTTTTCGCTTATTTCAATAACTTTAGCCTTGATCTCGTCAATGCTGCCATCTTTTACCTGAGCGCCAGCAACATTCTGATGCCCGCCGCCGCCAAAGGCTTCCATAATAACCTGAACATTGAGCTCCCCGGTAGAGCGGGCGCTAAGCCCCACGGTATCCTCCGTCAACTGGAAAATCAAAATGCTCATGCGCACATTTTCAATACGCAGCAGGCTATCCGCCGCCTGCGCCGCGATAACCTGAATGTTTGAAATCGTTTCCGGTATCGTGGAAACGATCAAGCCGCCGGGGAATAACTCGGCCCGCGCCTTGGTTCTGGCCAAGGCCACAGTGGTATCATAATCGGAACGAAAGAGGTGCCGTACCATTACCGGGTCTGCACCGCTGCGCCGCAGAAAAGCTGCCGCATCAAAGGTACGCACACCGGTCTGTACCGCGAAATTCTTCGTATCCACCACAATGCCTGAATAGAGGGCCGTAGCATCAAGCCGTCCCAAACGAATGTCCTCACCGAAATACATCAGCAGTTCCGTAATCAGCTCACTGGTGGAGCTGGCCCCTGGTTCGATATAGACCAGCAGGGGGCTCTTGATGAAATTCTCGCTGCGGCGATGATGGTCAATCACCACTACCTGCGGCACTCTCTCCAACAGCGTCGGGTCTGCCACCAGATGAGGAATATGGGTATCCACCACAATCAGCACAGGATTCAGCGCTGTCGAGGTCTTTATATCCTCCGCATGAACAAATACGCCTTCATATTCCTCTTTATCCTTGAGCAAATCGTGGAATTTATCAATACCGTCATTCATATCCGATAGCACAATGTGATAGGGTTTATCCAGCTGACGAGCCATCTTTGCCACACCCATGGCGGCCCCAAAACAGTCAAAGTCCTCATTATGATGTCCCATGATATAGATTTCATCGGCACCTTCCATGATTTCCCGCACCGCATGGGCCACCACCCGCGCCTTGACCCGGGTATGCTTTTCCACGGCCTTGGCTCGGCCGCCAAAGAACTGGGTCTTGCCGTTCATCTGTACGGCTACCTGATCTCCGCCCCGGCCCAAAGCCAGGTCCAATCCCGCCTGCGCCTGCGCTCCCAGTTCCGCCATCGTCTGATTTTCAGCCACAGCCACCCCCATGGACAGGGTTACAGGCAGGCGGTTCGTACTCTGCAGTTGCCGGGCCTTATCCAGCACATCAAACTTCTCGTTCAATGCCTGATCCAAGCCCTGACGAGTAAGGATAACCACATAGAGATCATCCGAAACACGGCGCATAAAGCCGCCCAGATTCTTCATCCATTTATCCAGGGTCTGATTGACTGCCAGCAGCAGGGAAGTGCGTTCCGCCTCGGTCTGCCCCTGCATAACCTCATCGTAATTATCGATCTGAATGTACACCAATACCGTGCGGCTCTGCTGATAGGTCGTTTTCAGCTGTTCATGGCTGGTTACATCCTGAATGTAGAGGGTCATCAAGGGGTCCTGCCGGGGTGCCATCTGTACCGGATGGTAATATACATGATAGTAGCGATCATTATGGGCGAATACATACTCGCCCTCCTGTCCCCAAACTGGCGCGATAATCAAGCCGGGCCAAAAATCCTTCACATCCACATCCTGCTCCGGTTTCTCACCCAAATAGGCCTTTATGCGGTCATTACACCATTGCAGCCGCCCCTCTTCATTGACCACCATAATGGCCTGCGGCAATTCATCCACAGCATAGTTGAGCATTTCATTGATATTGCGCACCACATTGCGGCAATAACGCTCAAAGCGCCGGGATCGGTCTGCACAGCGTTCCCGGGCAAAAGAAGCCAACGCCAACCATACCACACCGGCAATAGCGGCAATATAGAAATTATAATAGGACAGCACGCCGATAAGCACCAGCATGACAAGCAAATGTATGGTTAAATCTATCCATGCCGAAAGATTTCGTGGCATTTCGCGCACCTCATTTCTGATTGCGAGCAGCAAACCGCTGCCGATAGTCAAAAATCATATCGATAAGCCCTGTCATGGACACCACTTGTGCCAAAAAGGGATTCATCGTAATAAACAGGTAAAACACAATCCGTAAGACAAGGCTTACCTTGTAATGCCGGAACAGGTAATGCAGCAGCACCAGCCCCTGCAGGAGTCCAGCAAGAATGGCCAGGGCATTGGCATTCAGAGACAATTGATAAAGCCACGTAATCTGCCTTGACCCGCCCCAGTAAAGTCCCACCAAGGCAAAACCGAAAAGGTAGAGGAAAACCACCGGCAACCGCCACTCATGTACCGGCGGAAACTGCGGAACATCATGTCCCAAACGCCTCAAAATTTTCCCTCCGGACACATAAGCGATACCGCCATAAATCAACCCCATAATCATGAATACCAAAGGAAAGAGATAATTCAGCATCTGCATTCCCTGTTCAATCTCTGCCCGGGTCGTGGCCAGAGCCTCCTCACTCATGCCCATATCCTCGTAAAGATGCAGAGTCGTATCAAAGGAAGATTGCAACATCTCCACCTGCATCGTCAGCGGATTCACATCCATAACCAGAAGCAGGAGTCCGATTGTTGCCGCCTGACCCAAAATAGCTACCAGCACGGTCAGTAAAAAAGACTTCACGCCAGACATGCCCCTGGCAAACGCCCAGCCCAGAAACACGCCCGCCGGAGCAAAGGCCAGTACCAAACGCAGAGCAAGCATCGGTTCCACAAACAACCCTAACAGCACGCCCGTTGCAATGGTCGCCATGATTCCCCAGCGCAGACCATGACGTGCCACTAAAACGATCAGTGGCAAAGGCCAAAACAGCACCAGCAGAAAGCCAATAAAGGGCAGATAAACGGCCATCAATGCCAGCACCACACTAAGCGCCGTCAACAGTCCGCTCTCCGTCAAGGGTGTTATTCTATGTTGATTCATGTCGTCATCCTTTCTCATAAACCAACTTCCATTATAGCAGAAACAAATAAGCATGTCTTGAAAGCAGGTACTAATTCAACTGTGCTCAGCAAAAGGAAATGAAGCAATCAATGGACAAATTTCCAACGAAAACGCTATAATGGAAATAAAGACAAGACAAATCAGAAAGGATTCATGCGTATGAGAATAGTTGTAGGAATAACGGGCGCCAGCGGCAGTATCTATGCCCTGCGGCTTATCGAGGTTTTACGAAAAATGGGACATGAAGTACATGGGGTGGTAACCGATAGTGGCTGGCAGGTATTAGCTTACGAATGCAACCTGACCCGGGAAGACTTATCCGCCCGGGTAGATGTACTCTATGACAATGCTAATATAGGAGCTGCCATTGCCAGCGGCTCCTTTAAGGCCGATGCTATGGTCGTCCTGCCCTGCTCCATGAAAACAGCCGCCAGCATTGCCCATAGCCTTTCCGACAATCTGCTGACCAGAGCAGCTGATGTTATGTTGAAGGAAAGCCGCCCCCTCATCCTTGTACCGCGGGAAACGCCCATGCATGCCATTCATTTGGAAAACCTGCTGAAACTTGCCCAGCTGGGCGTAAAAATCATGCCTGCTGCACCGGGTTTTTACCATCGCCCCAAGACCATTGATGACCTGGTTGATATGCTGGTAGGAAAAATCTGCGACCAGCTCGGCCTGGATGCCCATCTTTATGCCCGCTGGCAAGGTTAAATAAGGTCCCAAACCAGTTTACCAATCAGGATTGTAGTCATGAGAATAAACAAGGGCCGGACATAACCTACCCCCTTTTTCAGTGCCATACTTGCTCCACAGTATGCACCAGCAATCATGGCCAGTCCCATGGGTACTGCATAGGAAAAATTAATGAGCCCCAGGTAACCAAAGAAAATCACGGCGGAAATATTGCTGGCAAAATTCAAGGTACGGGCATTAGCCGCTGCCCCCAGGAAATCGAAACCGGCCATCAGCAAGCCAAAAAGCATAAAGGAACCAGCACCAGGGCCAAAAAAGCCATCATAAAACCCCAGGCCAAAGGACACCAGCCCCGCCAACAGGAGCATCCTCTGCGACAGACCGGTATAATGATTTTCCCGACCCCAATCCCGTTTGAAAATGCTGTAGAGCAACACCGCAATCAACATGACCACCACCAAGGGCCGCAGAATTTCCGCCGGCATAAGCTGAACGGCAAAAACCCCCAGAGCCGACCCCAAAAAGGACAAGGGAAAGAGACTGCGCATGAGGCTGCCATCCACCCTTCCGGACCGGACAAAGGTCACAAAACTGGTAAAACTCCCCATAACCGCAGCACACTTATTGGTACCTAAAGCCAGGACTGGCGGCAAACCTGTCCATAATAAAGCCGGCACCGAAATAAGCCCGCCGCCGCCCACTACAGAGTCAATAAAAGCCGCCATAAAGCCAAAAAAGAGCAAAAACACCATCGTTCCCGCATCCAAAAATTCCATAAGGTCCTCCCTATCAGATCAAGACACCCTGACAGTGATCGATTTCATGTTGGATGACCTCTGCCGTAAAGCCGGAGAAGCGTTGCTTCTGCGGCTTGAATTTTATATCCCGATACTCAACCTCAATCCATGCATACCGCTTGGCCGGGCGCTCCCCCAACAGGGAAAGGCATCCCTCCATCACCTCACTATACTCCTCTGCATGTTTAATGATTTTCGGATTAAACATCGCCAAATTCTGCTTGCCCACCTGCACGGCAATAATGCTTTTGGCCACACCAATCATATTGGCGGCCAACCCTACGCAAATGGCCCGATTGGCCTTCAACGTATCCAGCAGATCCTCCGCGACAGCCTTATCCCTACGGGTAGCCGGCTCCGCGACTTTCTGCAGGAATTCCGTATCCTTGATAATCTCCTTGACCATTATTCTCTTCCTCATTTCATAAAAATACTGCCTAATCATTTTACCACAATTTTTCCTCACCCAAAACCTTTACATCTATCCCTCACTGTCCTACAATAGTTTACATACTTATAGAATTATGTTTACATTCTAAGAAAGGATACCATGATTTTGCGTGATGAAAAGGATGAAATTCTGAACAAACCCTTTGCTGAAATCGGTGAAAAACTCCATCTGCTATTGCAGACAGGGGCATTGCTGATGGAAAACGGTGCAGACAGCGACCGGACTGTGCGGGATATGAGACGGGCGGCTGCCTTCATGGGTATCGATCAGGAACATATGCATCAACATGTACTCTATACCACATTGATGCTGAATGTCAGTGACAGCCATCATTCCTATACAGAGTTCTGCAAATATCAGAAACTGGGCGTCAATATGACCACCCTGTCGGCAGTCAGCAAACTGACCTGGCGGGCACTGGCCCAAAATTATAGTCTGGAGGCCTTTCGCCGGCAATTGAATAATATCCGCAACCTGCCTCGGGCCTATCCTGTATGGCTAACGGCCCTGGGAGCCGGTGCTGCCTGCGGCGGATTCTGCAAATTGTTTGGCGGCAGCTGGCTGGACTTTCTGTTGACCGCTATCTGCTCACTTCTAGGCTTTTACATGCGCCGCCTTTGCAATCGCTATGCCTTCAACGCCTATGCGACCATTGCCATTACCTCCTTTGTAACGACAATCCTGGCCTGGAGCACCCAGTTCTTAACCGGCAGCCTTAACTGGTATCCGCTGATTGCCTGTACCCTTTTCCTGGTCCCAGGAATTCCCCTGATCAACGCCGTAGACGACTTTCTCAATAATTTCATTGTCGCCGGCATGACCAGAGCCATGCATACCTTACTGGTGGTAGGCAGCATGACATTCGGTATCGTCATTGCCATCCGTCTTTGCGGTGTGACGGACTTTACCAGTGTACAGCTTTCCCCCGACACCCAATATCTCCCTCAGGCAATGGCGGCAGCCATTGCGGCTGTTGGCTTTTCCATTATCTTCAACGTCCCCAAGCGGATCTTACCAGTAGTTGCCGTTGGCGGAATCATCACTGTACTACTGCGCAATATCGCGGTAACAGAGCTGGGCTTTTCCCTGACAGCCAGTTCCTTTATCGGCGCAGCAGTCGTCGGGCTGATTGCCCTAAAGGCCATACATTGGTTCCATACTCCGAATATCATCATGACCATCCCCTCTGCCATTCCCATGATTCCCGGAGTACTTCTTTATCGTCTGCTCTTTGCCCTTTTGAACATCCAGTTCATCACCGCCGATGAATTTTTCGCCAGCTTCCGTACCGGTGTAGAGGCCATAACCGTAATCATCGGCATTGCCGTGGGCGTTGCCATTCCCAATATCTTCATTCATCGGCAGATTGAGCGGCGCAAGCAAAACAACGTACAGAAATTACTCGCCAAAAGGTACGCTGAAGCGGATGATTGATTCAGAAAGAAGGAAACATATGACACTGGCAACATCTTCTTCCCCTCGCCGTGAGGCTTTTGTTGAAGGAATACGCGATGGCATGCCCATTGCCTTAGGTTATTTTGTGGTTTCCTTTACCTTGGGTATTGCTGCCCGCAACGCAGGGCTGACCCCCTGCGAAGGCTTCTTAGCCAGTCTTTTCAATAATGCCTCAGCTGGAGAGTACGCCGCCTTTACCATTATCGCGGCAGATGCCCCTTACATCGAACTTGCATTGATGACCCTGGTTGCCAATGCCCGGTATCTGCTCATGAGCTGCGTAATCAGCCAAAAATTCGCCCCGAATACCAATATTCTCCATCGGGTACTCGTCGGCTTTGATATCACCGATGAAATCTTTGGTATTACCATTGCCCGCAAAGGCCCCTTAAATCCGTACTACAACTACGGTGCCATGAGCGTTGCCCTGCCGGGTTGGTCGATCGGCACAGCTTTCGGTGTAATGGCTGGCAATCTCCTGCCCGAATCTGCTGTCAGCGCCTTGAGTGTAGCCCTGTTTGGCATGTTTATCTGGGTGATCATTCCCCCAGCGCGGGACAACCGCATTATTGGCGCGCTGGTAGCCATAAGTTTTGTGGCCAGTTTCACCTGCACTCATCTGCCCATCATCCATGAACTCTCCGGGGGAACCCGAACGATTATCCTAACGGTAGTCATCGCTGCGCTAGGTGCTATCCTCCACCCCATTAATGAGAACGCCCCTGGAAAGGAGAACATCCATGAACCATAATGTCTATGTTTACCTTTTCGTCATGAGCGCCGTTACCCTGGCCATCCGCATACTTCCCATCACCTTGATCCGCCGTCCCATCAAGAATGTATTTTTGCGTTCTTTTCTATTTTATGTTCCCTACGTAACGCTGGCCGTCATGACCTTTCCCGCCATCATGGAAGCCACAAGAACCCCTTACGCCGGACTGCTGGCCTTATTGATTGGTATCGGCCTTGCCTGGAAGGGGTTCAGCCTGTTCAAAGTTGCAGCAGCTTGCTGCTTAATCGTCTTTGGTGTGGAATGCTTCCTGCTATAAACGGTCTGCTGCTCACGTTCATCAGCAAAAAACAACCCCGAAAGCCTGTTTCTGACCTTCGGGGTTGTTTTTTATTCTTTATGCAATTTGATACACCCGTGCATCAAAATTTTTCCAATAACTTACAGCATCATCATAGGATAAAAGATAACGTTCCTCAGCTTCACTTCGTCCCAACTCAATGCCGTAACAACACTTGGCAAATACCGTTGCTTCTTTATTGGCAGCCTCCCGCAGAATTTCCTGCAACGTATCCTCCACAAAAGCCGTACGTGACTTCCATGCTGCCTGTTCTTTTAAATTATACTTGCCCGTCTTAAATTTAAACAGCTTGTTGGTGGCACTATTCACCGCAACAATCATCTTTTTTCTCCTCTCTGGACTGTTTTACAACAGCCATTATCGCAAGACTATTTTCCCAATATACATATGTTTTCTAAAATTACACTGTAATTTTACCCCAAAAGTCCCAATTAGGCAAGATATTTTTTCATTTTCATTTATATTAAAACAAGTCTTTTCCTATATGCTTATTAATTTTCCCTATAAGGGAAAAATTTCGCCAAAACCCGCTCATCCTGTGGCTTCCCCCAATATGTCCCCAATAGGAAAAACAGCAGCGAAGCCGTGATACCAATGGTAATCTGGTGGAGGCCCATAAGCTTGAAGCCCAGCCCCTGGGTCAGGCAATACACCAAAGTACCGCCCCCCATGGACAGAAACGCCCCCAGCTTATTGGCCCGCCGCCAAAACAACCCCAACAGCAGCATCCAGAAAAAAGCTGTCTCCAACCCGCCAAAGGCAAACATATTGATAATCCAGATCAGACTGGGCGGTGTCAGGGCACTCATAAATACCACCAGACCAATAATTGCCGTAGCCAGCATAGATAATACACGCAGCTGCCTTGTTCCCGGTTCTTTTCCCTGTTTATGCGCACGATGCAGATAAACATCCTTGATAATTGCAGAAGACGCAACGATCAATAATCCAGAGATTGTCGAAATCGAAGCAGACAAGGGACCGATGATTGCCAGCCCCACCAGTGCTGGCGGCATAACCGTGACTATTGTCCTAGGGATGATATTATCCACGCCACCATAGGCAGCTAAATCTTCGGTCAGGACACCATGGGCCAGAATACCGGTAAAATTGATGCCAATATTCATAAAGCCCACCACCGCGGTTCCAATCAGCATGGCTTTATGCAGGCTGGCGGTATCTTTATAACTGATGCCCCGCACGACAGATTGTGGCAGAGCAATGGTACAGATTCCCACCAGAATCCACTGGGTCAAATACAGGCCGGCAGGCATATGCCCATCAGAAAAAGGCGTAAACATTTCCGGATGGTTCGCATGCAGATTGGCCATCAAATTCGTATAGCCGCCGCCAGCAGAAAGTACATAATACAGCAGCAGGACAATCCCCACCATCATAATCAAGGCACAGCAGGTATCCGTCAGTGCTACCGCCCGAAAACCGCCAATCGTAGTATAAACCACTACAGCCAGGCCAAAGAGCAGCAGCCCCATTTCATAGCTATACCCCGTTACTGCGGCGAAAAGCTTGGCGCCGCCCACAAATTGTGCAGTCATGGTCGCGCAAAAGAACAACACGATGATAAAGGCCGCCAGACTAGCCAAGCCATCAGACTGGAAGCGTTCACGGATGATATCCACCACCGTCACCGCATCAAACTTACGGGATAGCAGCGCCACCCGCTTGCCAAAAATCCCCAACACCAGAAAGATGGCCGTAACCTGTACCACGGCCATATAAATCCAGCCAAAACCAATCTGCCAGGCCATGCCGGGACCACCCACAAAAGAACTTACCGAACTATAGGTTGCCACAGTGGTCATCGCCAAAACGAAGCCACCTAAATCATGATTACCGATAAAATATTGCTGAACAAAGTTCCTGCCAAAGCCCCGGGCCTGCGCCTGCTGTACATAAAAGCCAATGCCAATCATGATAGCCATAAAAAGGAGCAACGGTAAAAGAGCCGCCAGATTACCGCCATTACTCATCTTCATCGTCCCCCTTTTTCTCTGTCAGGGACATGTCCCGGAACACATATTTCAAAAGAAGCTGTACCAACACAAGGGCAAAAAACCACACACCGATACTGGAGGTCACCACCCATAAAGGCAGACCAAATATCTCCATCTCCACACCGCTAAGGCCAAAACCTGCCCAGCACCAAAACAAAATAAGTACCAGCAGCGCCAGTCCCGTATATGCGGCTTCCCGGCGTATTTGCTGATACTTTTCCCACTCAGTCATAAACGTAATCTCCTTTCGTACAGTTGCACCTTACCCGTGCATACCGTCGCTATCTAGTGTACCGCAAAATAGTAAGTCAGGCAATACAGCAGGAATTTTCTCATGCAGCGCGAAGATTACTACAGATAATCAAATTTTCAGGAGGATGATTGCCATGAAATATAAACTGACCTTGCTGATATTTTGCCTGCTGTTGGCATGCAACACCATAGCTTCCGCATCCGGTTCCATCAGTGGAAAAGTATATTTACCCAATTCCGAACGCGGCATGCGCATTGCCATGGGGGAAGCTGGCGCGGGCATGATGTGGGATATGAGTGCCCCCAAAAAAAGCAGAGCCAACAAACAAGCAGATATATGGCTGATTGAACGAGGTATTAATTTCAATGCGCTTCCCTATGCCGACGTGCAAAAATGGTACCAATCCGGTACGATTCCTGTCAATCTGCCTATTTACCACACCACGACCAATGAAGCGGGACATTTTCTCTTCCAGGATATCCCCGCCGCCGACTACTATCTCATGATTCTCGACCCCCATGGCGACGAAATAGACCAAAACCTTTCCGAAAAATTAAGCCGTGATGAGCTCATGCAAAAACTCCCCCATGTCGATGAATTTGAACTGTTTATGGTGGGTATGCGCAGTTGTTTAGTCCAAAAGATCACCTTGAAAAATGGCCAGAAAATCAATATTCGGCCAGGATTCCTTTGAGTATAAAAGGAGGGGATTAGCATGTCCATTCTTGATGATATATTATCTGCCAATGCCGAATTCTGTGCCCATCCACCGGCAGATTACACCCAGGAGGACCATAAGAAAAGCAAACTGCCCCAAAAGCAGGTAGCCCTGATCACCTGCATGGATACCCGGCTGGTGAATTTTCTGGAACCTGCTCTTGGCATCGGCCGTGGCGAAGCCAAGGTAATAAAAACCGCCGGCAATGGCATTACCGGCGTGTTCGATGGCACCATCAGGAGCCTGCTCGTATGCATTTATGAACTGGGGGTGAAGGAAATCATCGTGATTGGCCACCATGAATGCGGTATGGCCAATACCACCTCAGAAAGCCTCACTAAAGCCATGTTGCAACGGGGAATCGCCCAAGAAGCCATCCATATGGTCAAAAAGGAACTCACCGAATGGGCAGATGAATTCCATCATCCCGAACAGAATGTTACAGACACCGTAGAGCGCATCCGCCTCAATCCGCTGATTCCTGCTGATGTTCCCATCCATGGTCTGATTTTCCATCCCCGTACCGGTAAGATTGATGTCGTGGAAAACGGCTATAGCGCCGTATCCTCCACCCATTGAGAAAAATATCCCGGCCAGCAGCCAAGGATTTATTCCTGCGGCTTGAGCAACCCATTCTGATAAGCCAGCAACAGGTTGTACAAATCGGTAATTTCGTCCTGAATCAGTTTTCCCTCATCCGTATCGCCCAGAGTGGTTCTGCAGGACTGCAGCTCCACGGTTTCCGATACCGATTCAATATCATGGTTTTCCCTCAACGCCTCTCTGACATCTGCAATCTTCTGATGCTGTAAAAGCCGCAAGCCTCGGGAATTGGAAATCAGCGTATAGCCGGAAATCCCTGTTTTCTTATGGTAAGCTTTACAGAACCCCCCGTCAATGATAATGGCCTTACCGCCAGCTTTGACGGGGGATTCGCCTTTTTTGACCTTCACCGGTACATGCCCGTTAATGATATGCCCTTTAGCTGGGTCAAGGCCAAACTCCGTCAAGACCATGGCACAGATTTTTTCATCATTGATGTACTTGAAATAGGGATCCGACGGTTCCTTCCAGGTACTTTCATCGGGAATCAACGCCCGTTCAAAGGTCTTGAATTCCCGTCCGGATACCGGTGAAAGCCGCCCGCACCAGAGGAAATACATGAAATCCACCGCCACTGGAGTATGGTGAAGATAAGCCTCCCTGGCCATATGGTCACAATGGTCAAACCAAGCGCGACCACTGAGTTCCTGGCCATCATAGCGGATTGAACGCATGCTGCCATCCTTATTCAACAGCACACAGCCATGGAATAAGAGATTGCCATTATAGCGGGTGTAAAGACTGCCCTTTTGATAGAGATAATCCACATGACGCTGAAGAACCACACTTTCCTCAAAGTAGGATTTGAGGTCCGCAATAATGGCGCTTTCCTTTTCCGTCAGCTGATAAGGGTCCTGGGTATCTTCATCAATCGTGGGGAAATAAGCACTTTCCAATTCATAGCGCTTACCATCCCCCAGGACAGCATGGGATGAGCGAAAATCAATCTTATCCAGCAGCAGACGACTGTCCATCTGGTATTCCGGGTGACGGCGAATCAGCTGTCCCTCCAATTTGAACATCATCATGGTAATGGCTTTTTCTGCCGCCTTGATAGGATTCGCATCCGGATAACTGCGGGAAGCAAAGGTGGTCAATGGACGCAGGCTGATGCCATAGCCTCTTTCCAGCACATCGGTATTATTATAACGCAGGGAATTGCGTACCACCGCGGCAATGCAGGTTTCATTGCCCAATGCTGCCCCCATCCAGAGCACATCATGATTCCCCCACTGAATATCCACCGAAGGATGCTTCATCAACAGATTCAGTATGGCATCTGGACGATTGCCCCGGTCAAAGAAATCTCCTACGATATGGAGCCGGTCCACGGCCAGTCTCTTAATCAACACGGTGAACGCTTCAATAAAGTCTGCACCACTGTCAATCTGCACAATGGTATTCAACAAGCGCTTATGGTAAACGAACTGCGCATTATCCGCCTCCGGCCGGGTATTCATCAGCTCCACAATCACCGACTCATAACGTTTTGGAATAAAGCCATAGACTTTGGAAGCCGGGTACTTATAACTCATCAGTTTGGATAATTCCAATAGCTGCGAAAGATTTTTCCTGTACCACTCCGGTGTATTCTTGCGGGCGTTGGTAATCTGCTCAATTTTTTCCTTCGGATAATAGATCAGCGTGCAGAATTCTGCCTTCTCCTCCTCGCTGAGCCGTTCTCCGAAAACATAGTCCACCTTCTCCCGAATGACTCCGGAACAGTTGTTGAGAATATGGAAGAACGATGCGTATTCCCCATGCAGATCACTCATAAAATGCTCTATGCCCTTAGGCAGAGACAGCCTTGACTGCAAATAAATCAACTGCTCATATACCGACTCCTTGGTTGGATATTTCTCTGCCAACAGGCGCATAATTTTATTGGGCTTCCCCTTGACTGCTGCACCATGTACCACTATCATCACCCCGCGCTATTATTTTTATTGATTTACTATCATTTTATCATAAATTGCGCGTGAATAATATAGGTGAAAATTACGACGGCCATAGAAAATAAGTACTCGGTTACCGAACCGACTTTGAAGAGCCTTATCCCCACTTTCTGCCAGGGTAATAGAAACGGCACCTTCCCACAGAAGGCATCTTCTAGGATATGAAACAATGCCCCGATACAGATAAAGGTTCCGCCCCGTTCCAAATCTTCCCCCTGTGGCAATAATCCCAACTGCATGATGGCCAGAATAGCAATATAAATAATCGGCCAATGGGACCAGCCCCGATGCCTGGCCCGCCAACTCCAATAAGATGCTCCGGGGCGTCCCTCTATCTTGTCGGGAAAGATGGCACCAGCCATAGCAAAGGCCGTAGACAGTAAATCTCCTGTAGAGCCATAAACGATTACGCCGGTTACAATTTCATGATTAACCCATTTCATTGCTGCAAAAATACTCCTTCACTTGCTGATTTGTAGACTTATTTTAACATATCGAGTATAATTAGGGTACTTTATGAAACGGAGATTTTAACGATGGATGATTATACTTGGCAACAACGATTGCGGGCACGCCGCCTGCAGGAAAGACGACGGCTGTCCTTCGTCTTTCTCCTGCTTGCTGCCCTGATTGGTGCCGCTGTCTGGTATTTCTTTTTTTATATCCGCACTCCAGAATATGCACTGAACCAGGTTCAAACGGCCCTTGCCGAACAAGATGAAGAACTTTTCAACCACTATGTAAACACGGACCTTTTATCGTCACGGGCTTACGATGACTTGACCGTAGACTTATTTGCCTACGATTCCGAACTGACACCAAAGACCAAAGCGATGTTTGAAAAATTCTACATCATGATAAAACCGCAACTGGCAGAAGGCTTAAAATCCGCAGGCCTCATGCGCATCAGCAGCGGCAATTGGAGTCTGCCAGAAGGGACGGACATCCTCAAGGGCCGCCAGTTGGGTATCGATTTCGAACGCTTTCTGGAGCGCAGTCAGATGCGCAACACCACCCTTGTAAAGATTGGTAAAGTTGAGCATACCGGGCACAGTGCCACCGCTGAAGTGGAAATAACAGAAGACTATACCCAAACTCCTTTTACCCTGCTACTATCCATGGAACAGGCAGAAGATGGTCACTGGCAGGTAGCCTATATCAAAAATTACAAGGCCTATCTCGACAAGATTGCGCCTGCCCATAACAAGGATATTGCTGACTACATTGCCAGCACAAAAGACATCGTCACGGAAAGCAATCAACACTTTGAAGTATTCCAGAATCACTTCAAACGCCTGAATAACAGCAAAAACGGACAGCTGACCAAACAACAGAAATCCAACATCATCGCTTTGATTGAGGACGATATCATTCCCGGCCTGCAAGAACGCCAGACAAAACTCGATGATGTGGAAGTACCGGCAGGGGCGCAATATTTGGCCCGCCAACGTCAACAGGCTACGGAAACCAGTATCAAAGCCTGGCAGCATTATGTCAAGGCACTCCGGGAAGACAGTCCTGCTGAATTTGCTACGGCAGAAACCCTGCATAAGCAAGAGCTGGCCATCGACCTTCGAGTTCAGGATATTATCCGCCACACGGCAATCAGTAAAAATATCCCCAATTTACCTTGATGGATTCCCCTTGACTTCTTATTATTTCGTAGTAAAATAAGAGATAAACAAGTGATTTATTAGAAAATTCGCAAATACAATCAATTATCTTATGAATCAAACTACATACGATATGGAAAGGTGGCTCGATACTATGACTGCAACAAAAGCACCGTGCCAGGTCATTTTGGCACCCTTCTCCGGAAAAACGCTGGCATTGTCCTCTGTCCCTGACCCTGTATTTGCTGAAAAACTCACCGGCGATGGTTTAGCCATTGAACTGGCCAGCGATACGGTACTTGCCCCCTGTGACGGCGTAATTTCCCTGTTCTTCGATACAAAACATGCCTTTGCCATCACCACGGATGACGGCATCCAGATTCTCGTACATGTAGGACTGGACAGCATCATCTTAAATGGTGAGGGACTTACCGCTCTAAAAAAATCTGGAGACCGGGTTACCGCTGGTACACCGATTATCAAGCTTGATATGGCAGTTCTGGCTAAAAATTCCATCAACCTCATATCTCCTGTATTGGTTGTAAATTACGATAAAGTCAAGGAATTAACCACACGCACTGCAGGCTGTGAGGTTGCAGCCGGCAGTGATGAAGTCCTGCAATACGCCATAGCCGTATGAAAAAAACCGCCTTCAGGGCGGTTTTTTGTTATTGTCTTAAAAAGGCATTGATATCTTTCTGTACCTGGCTCAAGGCACGACCCAGCGAAACACTTTCCTGCATAATCTGCGCCAGCTTATAATCGGCCAGATTCATGGCCTCCCGATAACGGGAAAACTTCGGCTCGGTCAAGGAATCATCCATAACCTGGCTGACAACTTTCAAATTCATCTCCTCGCTGCCAGGAGTTGCCGCCATAAAGAGCTTCTGGGCTTTCGGTGATTCCACCACATCCCGGCGGGCGGGCAGCCCCTGGGATTTGGTCAGCATCAGCTCCTGTATGGCAGGGTCATAACAAATGGTCTTCAACAGTTCCCAGGAAAGGCGGGGTTCGCGGGTTCGGGCACTAATGGCCATAATCATGGTTTGCATGATTGAAGCATTATGTCCCGAAGGTCCTGCGGGCAATTTGATACAGTCCCATTCAAAGGAACTGTATTTTTTTATGCGCCATGGATAGGGCTTATAGGTGCGATATTCTGCAAATGTAAAGGGACGGAAAGCCACCTTTCCCATATCGAAATCCTTGGCCGTTACCTCCTGCCCCTGCCGAACCTCTTGCAGTTCATTCATGAAATACATGACTTCTTCCATCTTTTTGTTGGTAAAGTCCGCACTTCTGCCATCTGGCGAAAATAGCTGCACATCATTGGTAATCGCCGCCTTACGCCAGGTATAGTCATAAACGCCAAATTGGTCCAACCGCCCATCGCCATCAGTATCCCTGGTCACCGCCTTGCAGATGCGCAGGAAATCCTGCCATGTCCAATCATTGCCTGGAATGGGAATCCCCTCTTTGGCCAGCAAAGTCTTATTGACAAACATCAAGGTAGGCACAGCACCTACAGGTAACGCATAACTGCGCCCCTGCCATCGGCCATAATCCAGCGTCATGGGATAGTAGACTGACGGGTCAAACGCCGTATCCCTGCTAATGGATTGTTCAAGGGAGGCCAGTGCCCCAATAGAAGCATAGAGGTCAAAATCTTCTCCTGGAACCACGAAAATATCCGGTTCTTCTCCTTTCAGCAGTTCTTCAGCCAGCCATTCCGAGTAATCCTCCTTGCGGATGCCGCTGACATATCTTACCGCCACTCCGGGATGCTCGGCCTCAAAACGTTGAATGGCCGCTTCCAGCAACGCATAGGAATCTCCCTCTGGCACATTCCAATTGCTCCCTGCAAAAAGTCCAACGGTCAGGACCTTGGGACGGGTCAGATACCAGCCCAAAAAACAGGTCAGCAGCAACAGGCAGGCAACGTAAAGAATAAAGCCCCGCTTCACGATACATCCACCTCAGCAGCTGCCAATCCCGTCTGAACAGCCCAGATAGCCAGCTGCGTGCGGTCGCGAAGTCCTAATTTAGACAGCGTACTGGACAGGCCATTGCGCACTGTTCCTTCTGAAAGCCGCAGACTTTGGGCAATTTCCCGATTGGAAAGACCATGTCCCACCAAAAGCGCGATATTGCGCTCTGTACGGCTTAGTCCCTCAGCGGCAGCCGCCGGTTCCCCAGTGGTACTGCTCTGAGCCATCTGATTAAAGAACTTGACGACCTTTGCCACTATCCCCGGATTGATCATTGCACCTCCGGATACCACCGTCCGGATAGCTCCTGTAAGTTCCGGCACGGATACCCCCTTTAGGAGATATCCGCTGGCTCCATATTTCAAGGCATTAAACACATATTCATCATCGTCAAAAGTAGTGAGAATAATTATTTTGACTGCCGGATAGAGCCGCTTAACCTCCCGGGTGGCTTCCACACCATCCAGTTCCGGCATCCGCACATCCATCAGAATCACATCCGGCTGGCTTCTCTCCAACAGGTTCATCAGAATCTGACCATTTTCCGCCACAGCTGTTACGGTCATATCTTCATTCTGATCCAAGACAATCTTCAGACTTTCCCGTATGAGTTCCTGGTCATCGGCGATAATCACCTTAATCATCCTTCAGCCTCCCTAAATATCCGCCATTACATTTTCCCCATTGGTATTGTAGCCTCCAGCGTAAACCCTTTGTCGCTCCAATAACGCAGTCGTCCATGCAATAAGTCCAAACGTTCTTCCATATGACGCAGGCCGAAGCCCTGCTGAAGTTCAGCACAGCCCCTTCCATTATCGGCAATCATAATGTAAAACCGCCCTGGTTCCAAACCACAAGTCACCGTTATCTTCGTGGCCTTTCCATGACGGCGGGCATTGGTAAGACCTTCCTGCACAATACGATAGATAACTTCTTCTTCGTCCCCCCGCAGCTTATCCGGCCATCCCAATTCTACCAGTTGGATAGACACACCCGAAGAGGCCGAAAATTCCGCAATAACCTTTTTTACCGCCTGTTGCAGGGGCATTTTTTCCAGGTCATCAGGCCTTAATTTCTTCACGGAACGGCGCACATCCACAATGCCATGCCGGGCCGTTTCTCGGATTTTTTCCAATTGTTTCTTAGCCGCAGCCGGAACACTATCCACCAGCACAATACAGGCATCGAGACCTGCCACAATACCCGTAAGCGTATGGCCTAAGGTATCATGGATTTCCCTGGCCAGACGATTGCGCTCCCGGGTCTCCGCCGTACGCTCAGCCTCCAAGGCATACGCTCGCAGGCGTATATTCGCCTCTTCCAGCTGTTTGTTCAGACTGGCAATACGCTCCTTCTCATGGTGCTTGCTTTGTACCAGCAGTACCAGATACAATACGAACAGCACGATATTCAGCGACTCAAAAGTATTTTTGATGGCCAGCAGTACAGATTGCACCTCCGGCTGGTAATAAGCAGCAAATACATCAAAAGGAGCCACATGACGCTGAAAAATCGCCATATTGTAATTGGCCACAAAATAGAGTCCCAGCATCGCCCCCAAGAGCAGCCAGCTTTGCTTCTCCCCATGATAGCGGTGCATGAGATCTGCCACTGCCAGCAGGACCACGCCATCATAAGCCAGATTCAAACTTTTCATCAACAGCATACAGGTACCGATTTCGGCCACAAAGATCAAATGACGCTGACCTGCAAGCATTCCACCATGACGATAGAGTTTCCCCAGCGTAAGCAAAAGTGCATACGCCCCTACCGATAGGAAAAAGCCCTTCAAGGCAGGCAACGGCACAATGGGCAGCGTGGTCAAAAAAGCATGGGCACTCATAGTATGCACGATTTTTTCCTGCGTCAGGCTCATAAAGCCTGCAATCAATAAGACCACCAGTCCATTATAAAAACCAAGCAGTCCATATACCCATTCCAGGCGCCGTTCTTCCTGAAGATATGCCCTGGCCATCAATCCCATCCTTTCCGATCGGCTCCCAGATTATCCTTTGTCAATAACTGCGTGGGCAGACGCAGTAGTTTGGGGACCGATTCTCCAGCCAACAATCGATAAGCCTGTTCTGCCGCATGACGCCCCAGAGCTCTGGGCGATTGCCCTGCTGTTGCCATCATATGCCCCCGTTTGATCATCTCCTTAGTTTCCGGTACACCATCCACACCATAAACCAGGACCTTATCCAATCGCCCAACAGTCTGCAAGGCAGCCATAGCCCCCATAGCCGCCGGATCATTCAACGCCATCACGACATCAATTTCCGGGTGACGCTTCAGCATATCCTGCATTGCCGGCATGGCCAGTTCCAGCTGCCCCCGGCATTCTGCCTGAGCCACTACTTTAAAATTGGGATTGCCCGCCAACCGGTCCAAAAAACCTTGAATCCTGTCCACAGAAGAACGGGCCTCCGTATGTTTCAGCAGAGCAATATTCCCGCCTGAAGCATGAGCCAGCAAATGATCTGCACACTGCTGCCCCGCCAGGTAATTATCCGAAACCACCGTCGCCGCCACAAAATTTTCATCTTCCACATTGGTATCCACAGCAATTACCAGCACATTGGCTTTCTTGGCAGCCTGCAGTGCCGGAGCAATACGCTGCCAATCCACAGGATTGATAAAGATAACCTCCACACCGCTTTCAATCAGCTCATTGACCGCTTCTTCCTGCCGTTCCACGGATAAGGCAGGATCACGGGATATCAGCACATCGCCACGCCGCTCTACCTCCATGCGGATTTCCTCATCTACGATTTCATAAAAAGGATTATTCAGTGTCATATACACTGCACCGAATTTACGCCGATGTTCCGTCTGCCGCAGAGAAAAATCCGTCTGCATGATCTGCCACATGATAAGACCAATCAAAAAAAGCAGCAGAGATCCCAGCACACACCAAAAGAACCGTTCCCCCCGTTCCATATTTGCAAACTCCGCCTTTCTCCGTCAATATCATTCAAATTATACCCCGAACGTAGATATTTTGCCATAGGAAGAATGATCTCGGCAAAAAATTCACAAAATAAGACAAATGTCGTGTTCTCTTCCGAATAAAATATGATATAATAAAAAATAAGACTCATATTTAAAGAATGCAATGAATAAAAGGAAATGTGTATCTTAGGAGGAATGAACAGCATGGACATCAAATACGACGTAGCAATTACGGCCATCGGCAACCTGGCCAAAACCTTTCTTACCAACAATAACAGCGCAATCCTGTTGGACGAAGGCATCCGTCCCAATCTCTCAGATATGGTATTGGAACACACCCCGGGCAAACTGGAAGAAGACATCAAGAAGGGGGATAAGCTGTTGATGGGCGGCATCAAATTCACCATTGAAAAGGTTGGCGATGCTGTTAACGACAATCTGCGCGAAGAAGGACACTGCACGCTGGTTTTCAATGCTGAGGGTTCCATGCCCGGTCAGATTATCGTCAAAGGTCCGTCCCTGCCCATATTGACCGTCGGTGCACATATTACCTTTACCAAGAAATAACTCATCGATTCAGGCCCTTCCAAAGGCGGGAGGGCTTTTTTCTTTGTTGGACCTATAACCAGGCGCTGCGATAAAACGAAAAAACTCCGTACACACTGCACGGAGTTTTTTCGGAATGAATATATAATGGAATGTGTATGTAGGCTACTGGACTTATCTTAGGCGAAAAGACCAACAGCGTAGCCAGCAATGCCAAGGGCAAAGAGCCCCAGAATGATAACCAGCGGATTGACGCCTTTCTTTAAGAGGTACATGCAGGCAAAGGTCATCAGCAGAGGCACAATGCCAGGCATCAGGCTGTCGAGAAGACTCTGAACCGTGGTAACCACCTGCTCACCCTGACTGTTCGTATAAGAGGACAATACCAGCGGCATGTTGACCGTGGTCCATTTTGCTACGAGAGCACCCATAACCAAGAGACCGAGTACGGAGGAACCTTCCGTGAGGTAACGCATGCGGTTGCCGCCTACTTCATTTACAAGTTCCGTACCTTTATCATAGCCGTACATTACGCCGTACCAATTCGTGAGCAGGCGAATTACATTGAAGGCGATGAAGAAAATCAGCGGACCGACGATACTGCCTGTCAACGCGACACCAGCACCGAGAGCAGCGAGAACCGGACGGAGCGTGCCCCAGAAAATCCGGTCACCGACACCGGCCAGAGGGCCGATAAGACCTACTTTTACGCCGGACAGGGTGTCCTCACCAATATCGGCACCGTTGGCCTTCTTTTCTTCCATTGCGGCAATAATCCCCATAATCGGCGTTGCCAGGAACGGCTGCGTGTTGAAGAATTCGAGGTGACGTTTCAGCGAACGCTTGTATTCTTCAGGGTCATCTTTATAGAGTTTCTTGAGTGCCGGAATCAGGGACACGCAGAAACCGATAGCCTGCATACGCTCGAAGTTGAAGGAGCCGAGCAGGAAGTTGGAACGGATAAAAATCGATACGAGATCGCCTTTCGTGAGCTGTTTTTCCATGAGTCGAACCTCCCTTACATCAAATCAGAATCGTCGATAGCATCCAGCGGGTCACCGGAACCGCCAGCAGCTGCGCCATTGAGTTCACGCTGCAGGCCACGAATATGGAAATAAGCAGCGATAAGACCGATAGCACCGAAACCGATGAGGTTGACGTTGGTGAATACAGCGATGAGGAAGCCCAGGAAGAAATACGGCATAAGGCTCTTGGCATTCATCATATTGATAACCATGGCATAACCAACAACGACGATGAAACCACCGGATACCTGCAAGCCACGGGTGATTACTTCCGGAATGGAAGCCAGCATGGCATTAACCGTATCCGTTCCGGCCACAGCTGCAACGATAGCAGCGGGAACAGCTACGCGGATGCCCTGCAACAGCAGACCGCCGATATGGCACATTTCAATGCCAAAGGCATTGCCTTCCAAAGCAAATTTATCAGCCAAATGCTGGAAAAACACCGTGATGGTACGCACAAAAATCGTGAGAACCTGGCCAGCAGCGGCAAGAGGTACAGCCAGAGCGATACCAGCGCCGATGGACTGATGGCCGACGATAACGAGGATTGCGGAAACTACAGAAGCCAGAGCCGCATCCGGTGCCATAGCTGCACCGACGTTCATCCAGCCCAAAGCCAACATTTCCAACGTACCACCTAAGATAATACCAGTTGTCATATCGCCTAAAACAAGTCCTACCAAGGTGCAGGCAACCAATGGGCGATGAAACTGTGCTTCATCCAGCACACTTCCCATGCCGGCGATGGCGGCCACCACGATGAGCAGAATAAATTGTACACTCGTCATAATGAATAATCCCCCTCTATGATTTCTAATACAAAGCCGAAACGCTTAAGCCAACCCCTTTGCTTTAAGCGCCGACATTAAATCCCCTTTAGGCTCACTGGCAAGTTTGCGGATTTCCACTTCAATGCCCATTTCCTGCAATTCCAGCAATGCTTTTACATCATCAGGATTTACGGCAACAGCACTGGAAATCAGCGTATCACCATCTTTATAGGTCATACCACCTAAGTTGACGGACTTAAAGGGAATACCGCCTTTCACAGCCCGCACTACATCTGCAGGTTTGGTGAACAGGAACAGCGTTTTGAAGGCATCATACTTCGGATTCTTATAAGCTTCGCAGGCCTTTTCCACAGGCACAACGTAAGCCTTGATTCCCGGCGGCGCAACCTGCAGCAACAGTTTCTTGCGCATATCGTCTTTGGCCACTTCATCACTGCAGCACATGATGCGGTTACATCCCGTAACTTTCGTCCAAACAGTAGCCACCTGACCATGAATCAAACGGTCATCAATACGGCAAAATGCGATTTCCATAATTCATTCCCCTTTCGGTTATCTCTTGTTTCGATTCCCCAATCGCGACAAGATAATTAAGCTTTTTTCTTTTCTGACAATAAGAATTATAATAGTAAACCCGACAAAAGTCAGCTGAACTCTGTCACAACTTGCAAAAATATTCTATGACATTTGTCATAATTCCTATCATTTTTGTATCCAGGGCAAGCAGGAATTCTCCTATAAAAAAGCCAATATAACCAGGGAATTGCCGATGATTACAAAACGATATGGAAAGGTGGATTTTCCCTATGGAAGAATTAGAATTGATTGCCTTTAAGATAATATCCGGTGTAGGAACTGCCCGCAGTTCCTACATCGCCGCTATCCAGGCAGCAAAAGCCGGCGACTATGACCGAGCCGAAAAACTGATTGCCGAAGGTGATGAAAACTTTGTAACCGGACACGATGCCCATACCAGCCTCTTGACGAAAGAAGCCCAGGACGGTCCAGGCAGTACCATCTCCCTGTTGATCCTGCATGCGGAAGACCAGCTCATGAGTGCGGAAGCCTTCAAGATTATTGCCCGGGAATTCATCGATACCCACAAACGCATCGATGCTTTGGAAGCTAAATTAAAATAAATCGCCCTGCTGTCCGGTCCACCAAAAAAGGACGTACTCTGCCAAAAACAGAGCACGTCCTTTTTTGCACCTATTCCCTTTATTGATATTTCATGGCTTCAGCCTTAGCCAGTTCATCACAGCGCTCATTCTGCGCCACACCTACATGACCTTTAACCCAATGAAAGCGGACTTTATGCCCGCTGAAAGCCGCATCCAGTTTTTGCCAGATATCCTGATTCTTGACTGGCGTTCCCGCTGCCGTTACCCAGCCCTTCCGCTTCCAGCTGGAAAGCCAGTTCTTGGTAAAAGCATTCTTCAGGTATTGACTATCCGTATAAAGATCGATTACAGCCCCCTTACGGGCAAAGGATAAAGCCTGTAGGGCTGCCGTAAGTTCCATGCGATTATTGGTAGTAGATGCTTCTCCACCGTGAAGTTCTGTAAGTTTTCCCTCAATCTGGTCAGCAATCACCGCCGCCCAACCTCCGGGACCGTCGGGATTCCGCAAACAAGAACCATCCGTATAGATGACATAATCCGCCGCATCATCAAAATCATCAGCTTCTGCCTGCACAGACACAGATTTCTGACCTCCACCATAGGGCGGCACATAATCCAAATTCAGCCACTTATTCGCTTCATTGGGGTCTGTAAAGCCCTTATAGCGTGCCCCTGGGAAACCGTCCACCTGTGCTTTGCATTCCGCCCAGGTCGTAAAAATTCCTGTCTTACGGCCATTGCGCACCGCATATACCTTTTTCCCTGCCATCATTACTCCTTTACTTGTTCCATATCCAGATACGCTCATGCACCTTGGCCCTGCGCAATGCCTCATCCATAACCTCGTAGGCCATATTACGCACATCACCTTGCGTCGAATACTCATCATTGAAGTGACGAGATGCCCCTTTGCAGAATACTTCATCCTTGGATTTATCATAGCCTACAATTTCCACGGCAGCATAGCTGCGGGTAATATACCGGCCCCAGCGATGCCAACTCATGGTCTGATACTGCTCATAGCCTGTCAGCACCGGCATAACAATCAAATCCGCCCTCAACTGTTCCGCTAAGGGACGCATTAAAGCCTTCATTTTAACCTTGCCGGAAACTCCATTTTGCACAGTTTCCAGCGCCGCCAAGCATTCCTTTTCAGGAATATACGCCACCGCCTGCAATGTAGCATTTAGCGGGATATGCAAACTGCGGTCCACTAATCGTTCCAGCTGATCTTGTACATCCTGAGGCGGTGTCCTATAACTCTGCACCGTCAAGGGAAACTGCGCTACCCGCAGGGGAACCCGTTCCGCAGCCAAGCCCCGGACAGAAACAACACAGATAAAGATAACCAGCCATAATAGGATTTTTTTCTGCATACTGTCCCCTCCATAATGATATTATCCGTAAAATCCATTTAATGGATAGACTTCTTCTTGAATCTCCCGCCCACAATATCATGGACAGCATTGATGGTGACAAAAGCACTTTCATCCTTATCCAAGACGATTTCCTTAAGCTTATCCACCTCCAGGCGGGTTACCACGCAGTAAAGCACTTCCTTGCTTTCCCCAGTATAACCCCCAGCACCATGCAGTAAAGTCACGCCGCGACCAAGACGATCATTCAGGGCGGATGTAATTTCCTCATGTTCGTTTGTCACAATCATAACCGCATAACTTTCGTCCAATCCCTTGATTACCACATCAATCATTTTGGAAATGACAAAATAGGCTACCAGCGAATACATGGCCTTGTCCCAGCCATAGAGCAACCCCGCACTGGAAAGGATAAAGAGGTTGATAAACATAACTACTTCGCCAACGGAAAAGACGGATTTCTTATCCATGATAATTGCCACAATCTCTGTACCATCCAAACTGCCTCCTGCCCGAATGATAAGGCCAACCCCTACGCCATCAATGATACCGCCAAAAATAGCCGCCAGAAAAGGATCATCTGTAACCTTCGGCAATGGCCCCAAAATTTCCGACCAAAAAGACAAGAAACAGATGGCAATGGTGGTGGCAATGGCAAAGTTCTTACCAATCTGCTTATACCCCATAAACAGAAAAGGAATATTCAGGAGGACCAGAAAAAAACCCAGACTCATCCCGGTCAATGTACTCATCATGATGGATATACCTACAATGCCGCCATCAATGACGTTATTGGGAATCAGGAATACCTCCAACCCCAAAGCGGCAATTATTGCCCCAACAAAAATCATGATATATTTCTTCACATAGAAGGATGCTTTGCGATGCTGAACAATCTTCTGTTTACTCTCCGCATCCTGCAACGCCTGTTTTTCCATAACCCCTACACCCCCAATTTTATTCTATACCTATTATATATGATTCGGTAAACGCAGACAATAATCTCTTTTGGGTGTTTATTTCTGTACTATACTAAAGCACATTCGTACTTTGTTGGCTGTTTTTGGCGGGATTCAATGCTTTTTTGCTTGTTTTTTCGTGGGTTTGATTGACTTTGGCTGAGTTTAGTTGTATTATATAAAGAAAATTGTATTTTTGGAGAGTGATAGCCATGCTGACAGAAGAGCGTTATGCAACAATCCTGCGAATCCTGGAGGAAAAAAAGGCTGTTACCGTCCTAGACCTGACCCGCGCCTTAGACGCCTCAGAATCTACAGTGCGCCGGGACCTCACCGCTCTGCATAAGAGCGGCCGGCTCTACAAAGTATATGGCGGAGCCACTTCCATCGACAACAATTACAGTAGTGCCGAGGAAGATATGAAAACAAAAAACGATCTGTTCCCTGAGGAAAAGATTGCGATCGCCCGCAAGGCGGCAGAACTCATCAAAAGCAAAGACTTCGTCTATATCGATGCCGGTTCTACCACCTTGCATCTCATTGACTTTCTGACTGAAAACAGTGCCACATTCGTCACCAACGGCATGCAGCACGCAGCAAAACTGGCGGCCAAAGGCTTCCGAGTCTTCATTATCGGTGGCGCAGTAAAAGCGGTCACCGAGGCAGTTATTGGTACAGAGGCTTTGAATAACCTGAAGAGTTATAATTTCACCAAAGGTTTTTTTGGCACCAACGGCATCAGTCCAAAATCTGGCTTCTCGACGCCAGATGCGGATGAAGGCACCATAAAAAGCGCCGCTTTATCCCGGTGCAAAAACGCCTATATCCTGGCTGACCAGTCAAAGTTCAATAAGATATCCCCCATTACCTTTGCCAATATCTCCAGCGCTACCATAATCACGGGCAGACTGGAAGATAAAAAATATCGTGATTATACTACAGTTATTGAAGGAGAATGAACAATGATTTACACCGTAACCTTCAATCCATCCTTGGATTACATTGTCCGTCTGGACGACTTCACTGCCGGCGCCATCAACCGCGTAAACTACGAACAGGTTCTGGCAGGCGGCAAGGGCATCAATGTATCCATCGTATTGAAGAACTTAGGCCATGAGAGCAGCGCTTTGGGGTTTGTCGCGGGTTTCACCGGCGAGGAAATCAAACGCCAGCTCAAGGAATTTGGCGTAAAGAGCGAATTCGTACAGCTGGATAATGGTTTTTCCCGCATCAACGTAAAGGCTAAAGCCAATACCGAAACGGAAATCAATGGACAGGGGCCGGATATCAGCGAAGCTAAGCAGACAGAGCTCTTTGCGCAACTGGACAAGCTGACCGAGGGCGATACCCTGGTACTGGCAGGCTCCATCCCCAAGACCCTGCCGGATGACATTTATCAGCGCATCATGGCGCGCCTGGATGGCAAAGGTATCCGCATTGTCGTGGATGCAGAAAAGAATTTACTGCTGAACGTACTGCAGTACCATCCCTTCCTCATCAAACCCAACAATCATGAATTGGGTGACATGTTCGGCGTAAAACTCACCACCGATGAGGAAATCATCACCTACGCAAAAAAACTTCAGGAAAAAGGTGCACAGAATGTACTGATTTCCATGGCAGGTGATGGTGCCATCCTGCTGACCGCAGAAGGCCAGTCCTTCAAATGCCCAGCTCCGAAAGGAAAACTCATCAATTCCGTAGGTGCTGGCGATTCCATGGTAGCGGGTTTCATCACCGGCTATATGGAATCCCAGGGAGACTTTGAGAAAGCCTTCCATATGGGCGTAGCCACAGGTTCTGCGTCTGCCTTCAGCGAAAATCTCGCTACGCGTCCCGAAGTAGAGGCTCTCTTGCAGACCATTAACTGATTCCTACCTGTATTCCCTTCCCCATATTGGGATCTCGCCTTTTAGGCATTATAAAATATTTTTTTACAAAGGAGAGAACATTATGCGTATCACTGACTTGCTCAAGAGCGAGAGCATCGTTCTTGGCGCATCCCCGGCTGATAAAAAAGCCGCGATTAACCAGCTGGCCGACCTGATGGAGGCTGGCGGCAACCTGTCCGATAAGGAACAGTACACGAAGGATGTCTTCGCCCGCGAAGAATCCGGCACCACCGGCCTTGGCGACGGTATCGCCACTCCCCATGCCAAAAGTGCTGGCGTAAAAGCAGCAGGTCTGGCTGCCATGACCGTACCTGCTGGTATGGATTTCGAATCCATGGACGGACTGCCCAGCCGTTTGTTCTTCATGATTGCCGCTCCGGATTCGGCCAATGACGACCATCTGGCCATCCTGTCCAAGCTGGCTACCATGATTATGGACCCGGACTTCAAAGAGGCACTGATTGCAGCCAAGAGCAAAGACGAATTCCTTAAACTCATCGATGCCAAGGAAGATGGCAAATTCGTAGCACCGGCTGCAGCAGAAGCTGCAGAAACTGCGCCTCAGGCTGATCACATTCAGATATTGGCTGTTACGGCCTGCCCCACGGGTATTGCCCATACCTTTATGGCTGCAGAAAGCCTGGAACAGCATGCCAAAAAACGCGGTATCACCATCAAGGTAGAAACCAATGGCTCCGGCGGTGCAAAAAATGTGCTGACCGCTGAGGAAATTGCCAAAGCCGATGCCATTATCGTAGCAGCCGACAAAAACGTAGCCATGGCTCGTTTTAACGGCAAACCTACTGTAATCACCAAGGTCGCGGACGGCATCAACAAGGCCGATGAACTTCTTGATCGTGCCCTGTCTGGTAACGCACCTGTCTACCATGCTTCAGGTTCCGATGCAGCAGAAGCTGCCGCTGATGTTTCCGGCGAAAGCCTCGGACGTCAAATTTACAAGCATCTGATGAACGGCGTCAGCCACATGCTTCCCTTCGTTGTGGGTGGCGGTATCCTGATTGCCATGGCTTTCCTCTTCGATGATTATTCCATCGATCCCAGCAACTTCGGTTCCAATACGCCACTGGCTAAGTTCTTTAAGGATATCGGTGGTGCGTCCTTCGGTTTCATGCTGCCGATTCTCGCTGGTTTTATTGCCATGTCTATTGCTGACCGCCCGGGTCTGGCTGTAGGTTTTGTCGGCGGTGCACTGGCTGGTACAACTGGCTCGGGTTTCCTCGGTGCCCTCGTAGCCGGTTTCGTAGCTGGTTACGCTGTAAACTTCCTGAAAAAAGCCTTCAGTGTCCTGCCGGAATCCCTTGATGGCATCAAGCCGGTACTCCTTTATCCCTTCTTCGGCATACTGATTATTGGCTTCATCAGTATGTTCATCATAGCGCCTCCAGTAGGTGCTATCAATACCTGGCTGGTTGATACCTTGAAAAACATGGATCCCAATGCCAGAATCCTGCTGGGTATCGTAATGGGTGGCATGATGGCCATCGATATGGGCGGCCCCATCAACAAGGCAGCTTATGTAACGGGCACAGGTCTTCTGGCTTCCGGCGAATATCATGTCATGGCCGCTGTTATGGCTGGTGGTATGGTTCCGCCTCTGGCTATTGCCCTCTGCACCACCTTCTTCAAGAACCGCTTCACCGAAAGCGAGCGTAAGGCTGGTATCACCAACTATGTAATGGGTATGTCCTTCATCACCGAGGGTGCTATTCCCTTTGCAGCAGGTGATCCGTTGCGTGTAATTCCTTCTGTATTCATTGGCTCTGCTACGGCTGGTGCCCTTTCCATGGCTTTTGACTGCACCCTGCGTGCTCCCCATGGCGGCATCTTTGTTGTTCCCACCATTGGCAACGCTGGCATGTACCTGGCAGCGATTGTCATTGGTGCTGTTGTAGGCTGTGCAGTACTGTCCGTACTGAAAAAGCCGCTCAAAGACTGACATCCAAACATAAAGAAATCTTGATAGCCAATAAGCAGCTCATCATTTAGATGAGCTGCTTATTTATAAAAATTTTTAGGAGGATTTATGCTCGACCGCCTATTCAAACTGCGTGACCGCCAAACCACGGTACGCACCGAAATTTTTGCCGGAATGACAACCTTTATTGCCATGGCCTATATTGTCTTCGTCATTCCTCAAATGCTTACAGATGCAGGTATCCCCAAAGAAGCTGCCATTGCTGCCACCATTCTGATAACCGCCATTTCCACTCTGCTTATGGGCGTACTGGTCAATTATCCTGTGGCACTGGCTCCTGGCTTAGGACTTGCGGCCTTTTTTTCCTATTACGTCTGCGGCAGTCTGGAACTTCCTTGGACAGTTGCCTTAGGCGCCGTATTCTTTTCCGGCCTCGTCTTCCTGCTGCTGACCTGTGGTGGTATACTGCAGGCCATAATCCATGCAGTGCCCGATACACTAAAAGCAGCCATCACTGTCGGCATCGGCCTGTTTATCGCTTTTATCGGCCTGAAAAGTGCAGGTATCCTGCAAGCTGATCCGTCAACCTTTGTCTCCCTGGGAGACATTACCCAGCCGGCTCCCGTCTTTGCCATGTTCACACTGGCGCTTACAATCATTTTGATGGTACGCGGAGTTCAGGGATCTATCCTTATCAGTATCGCGACGACAACGTTAATATCCATGGCTTTAGGCTATGCGCCTATCCCCCAAAATATCGAGGATATTATCAGCTTCAATATCCCCTCGATCGGCGCCTCTCTTGGTCAGTTAGATATTCCCGGCGCCTGGAATTACGGCATTATCTCCATCATTTTTACCTTTACAATGGTCGAGTTATTCGACAATATCGGTACACTGATCAGCCTGACCCGGCGGGCAAATATGGTAAAGGATGATGGAGAAATCCCCGATTTAAGCAAGGCTCTGACCATGAATGCCTTTGCCACGATTGGCAGTGCTGTCATCGGTACCTCCACAGTAACCACCTATCTGGAAAGCGCCACTGGCATTGAAGCTGGTGGCCGGACAGGATTGACAGCAGTAACGGTAGCCGTGGGCTTTATATCCTTATTACTGTTTGCCCCTCTGATTGCCTTAGTTCCCAGCTATGCTACAGCTTCAGCACTGATCCTGATTGGTGCCTTAATGATTTCGGCGGTAAAGGACATCGACTTTAACGACCTGACCGATGGCGTACCTGCATTCCTGACCATCATCATGATGCCCCTGACCTATAGCATAGCCAGCGGTTTTGCCTTTGGTTTTATCAGTTATGTGGTATTAAAGGTTTGTACCGGACGTTATAAAGAGGTGAGCTGGGTGATGGGATTTATCAGCCTGGCGTTCCTCATTAACCTTATAATGCGCGCCTAAAAAATTAAGCTGTCACAATGTGGCAGCTTTTTGCTATGAGCAAAACTTGCTCTTACTTCATAATGTCCCCCAAAATGAATAAACCTGATTGTTCCTTATACTGGCCATTACAGAGGTCTGCAGGGCCGTTTGCAAAGCCTTGCCTGTGTCCTGCGCCGCTTCGGTATCAATAGATCCATTCAACAGCCCACTATTGTTGAGCTGATTGAGCCAGGCGATATTCTGGACAATTTCATTGATGGCCTGCTGGTTGATTGCTCTTTGCTGACGTCTGTAATAATTGGACAGATAATCCTGTGTTTTTCGCTGACTGTCTGACCAAAAGCTATCCATTAACGATAATTTATATTTCGTCAAATCGTATTCATTAAGGGTCTTATCCCATTCATCCTGTTCCTGCTGTACTTTATTCCAGATATCCTGATAACTTTCCTCAGCATTCGTTTTCTGTTTATCCCCCGTCTTAGGATAGGATTTATCCGCTAATTTCTGCAAGGCCAGCAGACTCTCCAAGCTCAACTGCGACATAAAAATGCCCCCTTCCTTATACATATATCGAAGGAAAGGGGACGTAACTTTAACAATTAATCATCATATTTCGGACGCAAAGCATTATCCAGCGGAGCTCTGGCATGTGGCATCAAATCCGTAAGTTTGGCGGTCTTCAATACCCCATCCATATTAGTCATAATGATTTCCTGCACATTAAACTCTGCCAACAACTGACAAACAGCGCCATTCGGAATGAAGGGTTCATCCGTATCTGCAATAACGGCAATGGCATCGAATTCACGCTTGCCATCTGCAACAGCCCTGTACATCGCCACTTCCTCAGCAAAAACCGAAAGCCTGGGCACGGCATTTTCTATATTGCAGCCCGTATAGAATGTACCATCACTAGCCAGCACACAGGCACCAATGGCCGCCTTACCATAAGGTACATAAGCATTATCCATAACCTGCATGGCCGCCCGCACCATAGTATCCACAATCTCTGGGTTCATCACAAGTCACTCCTTTTCACCATCATCTACTACCTTTAACTATTCCGCATAGAATCGTAAAATCCCTGTCAACAGAAAAAGAAAATTTTCACTCCACATCTACACGGATTACACCATCCACCTGCCGAACCGCGTCCACAATGATAATGCTCTTGATGCTCTGCTTATTGAAAATTTCCAAGTCAATATACATATAGCGCTCACCACTATTATCTTCCACTTCGTCTTCATCCGCTTTTACCTTGACGCCGCGCACCCGCAGCTGTAAATCTTCCAGGCAGCGGCTGATGCGCATGAGCTGGCCAGGCCGGTCAATCGTATGGATATTGAGTGCCAGATTTTTCTCATGATCAACCCAATCATCTAACCGGGAAAGGCTGCCCAAGGTCACAAACACCAGCGCCGTACTAATAAGCGCGCCCGAATAAAATCCCGCACCTACCGCTAGTCCTACACCTGCTACTACCCAAAGACAAGCCGCAGTGGTCAGGCCTGTTACCGACAAGCCCTCCTTCATGATTGCTCCGGCTCCTAGAAAACCAATACCACTGACTACCTGAGCAGCCAGTCGTGCCGGATCTGCATTCGTTTTACCTTCTACATCCTGATACAAGGCAATCGACATCACCATAATCAGGCAGGATCCCAGACATACCAAAACATTCGTGCGCAAACCGGCAGACTTACGCCGCGACTGCCGTTCATAACCGATAATACCTCCTAAAACGCAGGCAAGAAGCAGCCGCAGAAATAATTCCCCCTCTGACAACATCGCTTCTCACCTCTTTTCCCCACTCATCTTATCCTTTTTATATTCGCGCCCCTCAAAAAAAATCCTGCCTGTCCATCAATCTGCAAGTATACAACATAACATTTTATCCACATATTAATCCACAGTTGTGGATAAGTATATACGTATCCCTATTTTCTTCCACTTTCTTACTATAATATATAAGCGGCTTGTGTATATTCTTGATTGTTTTTTCGCTTAAATCTGTGGATAATGTGGATAACTCCGTGGATAACCCCATATATTCATCTTGACAAAATGAATACAGCTATATTTTGTGCTTTTATCCCCACTTTCAATCCTAAATCTTGTGGATAATCCACCAGTTCAGCATAACTTTACAAAAAATCACTTTATCCACAGGGAAAATGGATGTTTTATTAAATTTGCATTGTAGTAACGGACATCGCCGGATACTTCCTGACCTAACCAACTGGGTTTTGAAAATACGTTATCCTCTTCCGTCAATTCGATTTCTGCCACCACTAAACCCTGATTATCACCGGCAAATACATCAATTTCCCAGGTAAAACCATCATAAACTTCCAGATAACGCGTTTTCCTTAAGATAGGTTTCTGTGCCATCTGCAGCATTTCCTTAGCATCTTCCATTGGGATTTCGTATTCAAATTCCGCCCGGCTTATCCCTTGATTTTTCCCCTTGATGGTCAGATAGCCCTTATTTCCCTTGATCCGCACTCTGACCGTACGTTCTGGAACCGTGGATAAATACCCCTGCTCAATCCTTATCCCCTGATTCTGCGGTTGCCAATTCTCCCTGACCAAAAATTTGCGCTCGATTTCCTTTGCCATTTGTATTCAACTCCTTTATTTTCCTCTATTGTAACATTTTTTCTACGGTATCCTCGATTTTTTCAGATTTGTCTGTTATACTTAACTAGTTTGTAGTAAGCATACTTAAAAATGATTAACATTTTATACTATAAAAAAGAAAAGAAGGTATGATTTTTGCAGAATGTCAACATTCCACCACGTAAGACAAAAAAGAATCGCCGTATATGGCCCTGGGTACTGATGGTACTCATTTTTATTCTGGCCGCAGTTGCTGGTGCCTACTATGCCAGCAATAGTCTGTTAGAAAAGCCTGTGGAAATACAAAAAGATGACGAACTGCTTACCGCCAAAGATAAAGCCACGATTATGATTATGGGGGTAGATGCACGAGATGATGATGTGGGACGCAGCGATACGCTGATGATTGCCTCCATCGATCCCAAAGCACAACAGGCCTCCCTGTTGTCTGTCCCCCGTGACACCCGGGTAAAGATTAAAGGCCATGGTTTTGATAAGATCAATGCGGCCTATGCCTATGGAAAAGAGAAACTGTCCCAGGACACCGTAGAAGATTTTCTGGGGGTAAATATTGACCATCATATCATTATCAATACCAAATCATTTAAGAATATTATCGATGCCATAGGTGGCATTGATATCAATGTACCAAAACGCATGCACTATGAAGACCCCTGGGATGATGATGGCGGCCTGATTATCGACTTCCAACCGGGGATGCAGCATATGGATGGTGCCAAGGCCGTAACTTATGTCCGCTATCGCGATGAAGAAGGCGATTTAGGCCGTATCCGTCGGCAACAGGATTTCGTCAGAGCCTGCACGGAAAAACTTGTTTCACCAGCCATCATTCCCAAACTTCCTGCAGTTATCGCAGAAGTTATGGATTCCATAGAAACTGATTTGTCCGTTCGCCAGTTACTGGAATTTGCAGGCACTTTGAAGGAATCCCAGAAAAACGGGTTAAAAACCGATATGGTTCCCGGCAGGCCCTTATATATTGAGGGCATCAGCTATTGGATTCCTGACCTTACCAAGCTCCGCATGACCATCGCTGATACCTTGGGGATATCCATCAGTGGCCGGCGTAGAACGAAAATGGAAGCCGATATCCGGGAATACGAAAACAGCATTCCTGCCAGTGCCAGCGAAGTACCAGCCAGTGACACCTCCATTGGCCGCGCTAAGCCCTCTGACAGCAGCCGAAACCGCCGCAAAGAGGATAAGGCCAATCGAGAAAAGCGCATCAACGAAGAGCGTAATATCAATCGGGAAGAACGCATCCGCGATAATGAAGATCAGGGAAGTGTTGAAGAAACACCCCGCTCCAGTCGTCGTGAGCCTTCTCCCATTACTACAGATAGCAGCGACGATACTGCTGATACATCTGTCCCTACCCCCAGTGCTGGTATAGGGAAAACACGGTAGAACCAGAAATACGGTCCTGTATCACAACCTTAATCCAAAGGGTGATGCAGGACTTTTTCTATACTTCTCTTATAGTACCTAACTATTGTCTAAATTAATATTTCATATTTTTCTTTTTCAACGGAATTGATATAATGAAATAAATTACATTTTTACTTTTTTATATTCACATATTATGAAAAAATGTAAACTGTAACAAAATATACAGATTTATCTTGATTTTCCCCCTACAATATAGACCGCTACAGAAAGGAAGTAATACAATGAGCGATGTAAACGAACAAGCATTGAAACTGCATAAAAATAAACAGGGTAAACTGGCAATCACCAGTAAAGTGCCCCTGCATTCTGCTGAAGATCTGACCCTTGCCTATACCCCAGGCGTAGCCGCTCCCTGCCTGGCTATAAAGGAAGATAAACGCAAAGCCTATGACTATACCAGCAAGGGCAATATGGTAGCTGTAGTGACCAATGGCACGGCAGTACTAGGCTTAGGCAACATCGGTGCTCAAGCCGGAATGCCTGTGATGGAAGGCAAAGCCATCCTTTTCAAAGGATTTGCCGGCGTAGACGCCGTCCCCATAGCTTTAGACACCCAGGACCCGATGGAAGTAATCAAGGCTGTCCAATTGATGGCACCTTCCTTTGGGGGGATCAATCTTGAGGATATCAAAGCCCCTCAATGTTTTGATATCGAAAGGGAGTTAAAGAAAACCCTTGATATTCCTGTGTTCCATGATGACCAGCACGGTACAGCCATCGTCGTAGTTTCTGCGCTAATAAATGCCTTTAGGATTGTAGACAAGGATTTTTCCACGGCAAAATTCGTCATCAACGGTGCAGGCGCTGCTGGCCAGGCCATTACCCGTCTGATTCATCGTGCAGGCGGCCGCAATATCATCCTCTGCGATTCCCGGGGAGCTGTTTACGAAAAACGCCCCAATGGTATGAATCCCTACAAAGAAGATATTGCCAAGATTACCAATCCCCATCATGAAGCCGGCCCCTTGAATGCCGTAATCCGCAATGCAGATGTCTTTATCGGGGTGTCTGTCGCTGGCTGCGTCACCCAGGATATGGTCCGCACGATGGCCCCCAACGCCATCGTAATGGGCATGGCCAATCCCGAACCGGAAATTCTGCCACAGCTGGCAAAAGAAGCCGGAGCCCGGATTGTCTGCACTGGTCGCAGTGACTTCCCCAATCAGGTCAATAACCTGCTGGCCTTCCCCGGTATTTTCCGCGGCGCTCTCGATGTACAGGCCAGCACCATCAACGAAGAGATGAAGATGGCCGCTGCCAATGCCATCGCGTCTTTAATCAAACCAGACGAACTGGACGAAGACCATATCATTGCCAGCCCCTTCCATCCGGAGGTAGCCCCCACCGTAGCTGCTGCCGTAGCCCAGGCCGCCCGCAAGACCGGCGTAGCCCGCAATTGGGATATGAAACCGGAAATGGTAGCAGCGCATACCCGGGAGTTGCTGAAAAAATAAAGAACAACCCATAAAAATAAAACAGGGATAAACGCAGCATAAAATGTTGCGTTTATCCCTGTTTTTCATTTATACAGTTTTCTCTAGTCTTCCTTCTGCGCTAGCGTGGCCATAGATGCTACCCGATCATTCTCTGCCGTAGTCATCAGTTTTACCCCCTGGGTATTGCGGCTGATAACGGAGATATCGGACACATTGGTACGGATAACGATACCAGCATTGGTGATGAGCATGAGCTCATGCTCCGGACGAACCACCTTGATTCCCACTACACAACCGGTCTTTTCCGTGACCTTCATGTTGATTAGGCCCTTACCACCTCTGGTCTGCGCGCGATATTCGCCGGTACTGGTACGCTTGCCATAACCGCATTCCGTAACCGTCAAAACCTCAGCGTTACGCACAAGAATATCCATCCCGACAACCTCATCACCTTCTGCCAGGCTGATTCCCTTTACACCACGGGCCATGCGTCCCATAGCGCGCACATCATCTTCTGAGAAGGCGATTGCCTTCCCCAGCTTCGTGCCCAACATCAGATAACTTTCGCCGTCAGTAAACTTAACCCCCATCAATTCATCATCATCATCCAGATTGATGGCATTAAGACCATTCTTCCGCAGGTTGCTAAACTCAGATAGAGACGTCTTTTTAACAATCCCCTTGCGGGTAGCCATAAAGAGATATCTATCCGCTTCAAAGCCCTTTACCTGAATAACTGCCGTAATCTTTTCGCCCTGATCAAGCTGCAGCAGATTGATAATCGCTGTTCCCTTGGCCGTACGACTGGATTCCGCAATCTCATAAGCTTTCAAGCTGTATACGCGGCCACGGGTCGTAAAGAACAGGATGGTATGATGCGTGGTGGTAATCAGCAGATTTTCCACAAAATCCGTTTCCTTCGTGCCCATGCCTTTGATGCCCTTACCCCCACGGTTCTGGCGGCGATAAGTATCTAAAGGCATACGCTTGATGTAATTATTATGGGTAAGAGTAATCACCACATCTTCTTCAGCGATGAGATCTTCCACATCGATTTCAGACGTATCGATGGTGAGTTTCGTGCGGCGTTCGTCACCGTATTTAGCCTTTACTGCCGTGAGTTCTTCCTTGATGATGGCCAGGATTTTCTGCGTGTCAGCCAGAATAGCCTTGAACTCCTCGATAGCTTTCAAGGTTTCCTGATACTCTTCTTCAATCTTTTCCCGTTCCAGACCAGTCAGACGCTGGAGACGCAGATCCAGAATGGCCTGAGCCTGCTTATCCGAGAGTTTGAAGCCTGTCATCAAAGCCTCTTTGGCAATTTCTGCCGTACGGCTTTCACGGATGGTGGTGATTACTGCATCAAGATGATCAAGGGCAATGGTCAAACCTTCCAAAATATGCGCACGGGCTTCAGCTTTCTTGAGTTCGTACTGGGTACGACGGGTGATGACCTCTTCCTGATGCTTGATGTAATAATGAAGCACCTGTTTAAGGTTCAATACCTTTGGTTTGCCATCCACCAGTGCCAGCATGATGACACCGAAGCTCTCCTGCAGCTGCGTATGCTTGAAGAGCTGATTAAGAATGACATTGGCATTGGCATCCCGGCGCAAATCAATAACGATATGCATACCGTTCCGATCGGACTCATCCCGTAAATCTGTAATACCCTCAATCTGCTTATCCCGTACCAGCTGAGCAATCTTTTCAATCAGCCGCGCCTTGTTCACCTGATAGGGCAGTTCCGTTACCACGATACGGGGCTTGCCATTGCTCATGGTTTCGATATGGGCATTAGCCCGCATCTTAATGATGCCACGGCCCGTGGTGTACGCCTGACGGATTCCTTCTTTCCCCAGTATCAAACCAGCCGTGGGGAAATCCGGACCCTTGATGGCAGTCATAAGTTCTTCAATCGTGGCATCCGGATTATCGATGAGCATCAGCGTACCATCAATAACCTCACGCATATTATGCGGAGGAATATTGGTCGCCATACCTACGGCAATACCGGAAGTACCATTAACCAGTAGCTGCGGGAATTTAGCCGGCAACACGGATGGTTCTTTCAGCGACTCATCATAGTTTGGTACAAAGTCCACCGTTTCCTTATCGATATCCTGCAGCATCAATTCCGAAATCTTAGACATACGAACTTCCGTATAACGCATTGCTGCAGCAGGGTCACCATCTACGGAACCAAAATTTCCGTGGCCATCAGCCAGCATATAACGCATGGAAAAATCCTGCGCCATACGAACGATGGCATCATAAACGGAACTATCACCATGGGGATGGTATTTACCCAAAACTTCGCCGACGATACGCGCCGACTTCTTATAGGGCTTGCCCGATCCCATACCCGCTTCCTGCATAGCATAGAGGATACGGCGATGTACCGGCTTCAAACCATCCCGGACATCTGGTAACGCACGAGCAACAATAACGCTCATCGCATAATCGATGTAGCAGTTCTTCATCTCATGCTCCAGATTGACGGGGACAATTTTTCCCTGTTCAAACTCCACAATCTCACCTCAAAATCATAGTTGCTTATCGTAAAAATAAGGGTTTATAAACAAAATTACTAGCTTCTAATTATACCATTTTCAACGGAAAAAAGCAAAAAATGATAACTTTTCTCATTGTTTTCCTTTACAATATTCCCCTAAAAACACAGAATTCTCTTTTGCTTTATGCCTAATAAACAAAAAAGCATTTTTCCTACCATTGCCTGCTCACGGATATAACGGAATCCCCGCTATGAAATCATGCAAGCATAGAAAGCCCCAGTAGGAAAAATACTTTTTCTTTTGCTCTCTCAAGGTATAGGGCACAATCGCTCATACCATCTTTATTTTTCAAGAATTCGACTGTAAATATACCCTTCCCGTACCCCTGAATCACTATAGGTAATCCAGTGACTTTGAAAACGCCTGGCCAATACATCTGCAATGACCAAACCGGGAATAATCGTCTGTATCCGCTCGGGAACGGAACGCATTAAGGAAACAGCCATATCCTGGGTCATGCCTAAATCGCTGACGAAATTCCCAATAAGCTGGCGGATATTCTTTGTTTCCAACCGCTGGTTGACCGCTGGAAGATTGAACAGCTCATTATTCAGTGCACAAGCTCCCTTGAATGTCCCACCAATACCTACGATTTCAGCCTCACAGATATTGCTGAAATCAGCAGCTGCCCCAATCGTTGCCTCTGCTTCCCCATTCATTTCCAAACATTCCTGCATGGTAGGCAGAATGGAATGCACGTATTTTTTAGCAAAGCTAAGGGATCCTATAGGCAGGCTGGTCTTGTACTGGATCTGCCGGTCTCGATAAGTAACGATTTCTGTACTGCCGCCGCCAATATCAATCAGCAGCCCCGAAGTGTTATTAAGACTGTGCGTGGCCCCGATAAAGTCCAAAGTAGCCTCTTCATCACCACTGATAACACTTATGGTTATCCCCGTGCGATCTTCTATTTCTGCAACTGCCTGCCGGCTGTTTTGGGCATTGCGCAAAGCTGCCGTTGTAAAAGCCTCCACCTTACTGATCTTAAAACAATAGAGAATTTCCTTATACTCCAGAATCGTCTCCACCGCTCGGTCGATACCAGCCTGCTGCATGACGCCATCTTCCACATAGGAAGCCAGGCCTATTGTGTGTTTCCACTTCATCAGCTGTTCGAAGTGTCCACCCTCTATCAGGTACACCGCCATACGAATCGTATTGGAACCTATATCAATAATCCCCTGCAGCATAGGCACAATCTCTCCTGTCAGCGCTTAAGTCCACTTCCCGTCATGGGAATAACCACCTTATAGTTATCCGGCTTGCCTTGGGCAAAGAATTTTTCTGCGCCAGCCAGTGCGGCAGCAGAAGTCAATTCCACATATACGCCCTTGGCACCCAAATATTTTTTTGCCTGAAGGATTTCCGCATCTTCTACAGTCACCACATCTCCACCAGACTGCTCGAGGATTTCCACCATAGACGTAAGCCGTTTAGGCTTTTCAATGCGAATAGCATGGGCAATTGTCGTCTTTTTCGCCTGTGCCTCCACACCTTTGAAGGCCTCATAAAGCGGTGCACATTTCGAGCTCTGCACAGCCACAAAATGAGGAAGCCGTCCCAATTCCATAAAGCCCAGGAAAAGCCCCAACAACATGGTACCATTGCCTACCGGCATAAATATGTATTCAGGAATCCTGTTTCCCAACTGTTTATAGATTTCCTTAGCCATGGGGCGCATGCCCTCAAAAAACAGTGGATTATACACATGAGATGCATAATAAGCATCGCCCAAATTCTCTTTCACTGCTGCACATGCATTCATACGGCCATTTGCCACCTTAACGATTTTTGCACCATAGGATTCAATCTGATTCGTCATTTCACTGGATAAATCATCAGGTACATAAACCGTACAATCTATCCCCGCAGCGGCTGCATATGCAGCCATTGATGCTCCGGCATTTCCTGCTGAATCCAAGGCAATCTTCTTTATCCCCAGATGATGGATTTCATTGATCAAGGTATGGGCACCACGATCCTTAAAGGAGCCCGTTGGCTGCAAATTCTCCAACTTCAGCAATACATCCAGCTTTCCCTTTTTCAAGGGAAGCAATGGTGTTTCCACTTCGCCCAAGGTAATTTCATTATGTACCTCGTCCATGGAATCCTTATGCAGGCGAAACATCCCTCCACATTCGCAGATATAGGAATGTGTATTTAATGGATAGGGTTTCTTACATTTCTCGCAATAAAAATACATAACGAATCCTCCCCAAAAATGCTCAAATATTTGCTATAACGTATCACTGTATACTAAATTAATATATATTTATTCGCTGTTTATTGGTAAATCCCTTTTTGCAGGTACTATTTCCACAAATTTACAGAAATTACATTTTCTCTATTGAAATAAAAAGGCAAGTGTTGTATTATAAAAGAGGGAGAACAACGATATCCAGTATATCGTTGTAGGCAGAAGGTATAGAGGCGGCAAAAGCGGGAACGTTCGGTAGTTCCCGCTTTTGTATTGTCCATAAATATAAGGATGTGTGATATGGAAAACAAGATTTATGCCCTTATGGGTGCACAAGCTTCTGGAAAAGCTACTATGGCAAACCAGTTGCTGGCTATGGGAATTCATTTTATCCCTGTATACACCACCCAGGAATTCAGCAGCCACAAACGCACCCGTTACAACATTTCCCGCGAAAATCTCTACAAGACGATCAGCAGCGAAGAATTTGCCCAGATGGATTTTGTCGTAGAATTTACCCACAAAGGACAAAGCTATGGCTACCGCAAGGACGATATCTTAAATTCCCTGCGTGACCATACCATAAATGTCATCATTCTGGAAATCACAGGACTAAAGCCCTTGAGCAAGCTGCTCAAAAAGAAGCTGGAGACGATTTTCCTTATGAACGATTATGTGACCTTGGTTGACCGTCTTTTGCATATGGGATACAACAATGATGAAATCAAATATCACTTGCAATATGCGGAAAACAACAGGGAATTTGAACTTTGGAAAGTCTGCAATCACATTATCCGCAATACATGTGACAAGTCCACAGCCCTGATTCAATTATTGGCGATTATGGGCCTCACCATGCCCATTCCACAAGAGCAATTCAATGAACGGATAAAATAAACGCCCCATAAAATAAGACCGGGATAAAACATTCCGTAACTTTACAAATGCCTATAGTTACAGAATGCTAATCCCGGTCTTTATTTCTATGGATATTTATCTGCCACGGGCCTGAGCACGCAGGCGGGCAATGCGTTCGCTGGTTTCCGGATGGGTACTAAACATTTTCCGTATAGAGGACATCGTTCCCGCGAAGGGATTGATGATAAACATATGGGCGGTTGCTGGCGTAGCATCACTCATTTGACGGCCATTCAAAGCATAATACTCAATTTTTTCTAAGGCATCTGCCAGATAATTGGCATTGCCACAAATTTCCGCACCATCATGATCCGCCACATATTCCCGTGAACGGGAAATAGCCATCTGAATCAACATCGCAGCAAAAGGAGCCAGAAGAGCTGCCACCAGTGCTGCAATCGGATTGCCGCCACCTTCTTCATCATCACTACGGCCACCAAAGAAAGCAACGAACTGAGCTCCATAAGAAATTACCGTAGCCATCATGGCAGCAATGGTCCCGGTAAGGATATCCCTGTTCTTCACATGAGCGAGTTCATGTCCCAAAACACCAGAGAGTTCATTATAGTCCAAAGCCCGCATAATACCAGTGGTTACAGCCACTGCCGCATGGGATGGATTGCGTCCCGTAGCAAAGGCATTGGGTACTTCACTATCAATGATGCATACCTTAGGCATTGGCAGCTGTGCATTGGCAGCGAGATTCTCCACCAGGCCATAAAGCTGAGGGGCATCCTCCCGACTTACCTCCCGGGCATTGTACATCTTCAATACCATGGAATCACTAAACCAATAGGAAAATGCATTCATGCCCAAAGATATCATGAGCATAATCATCATGCCGCCTTTTCCGCCAACCAGACCACCAACAAAAATCATCAAAGCGGCTAAAAGAACCATCAACATCAACGTTTTCAAGTTATTCATTTTCTGTCACTCCTAACTTATTTTCTTTTTTGTAGCGCTGATTCAAGTAGTAACCAATCCCTAAAACTAAAGCTACAAAGATAATCTTAAGGGCCAGCGCATAGTCCACCAAATAACTTCCCAGCCCCTTATCGGCCACCATGAGTTCCGCTGCCGTATAGCCCAATATGGCTGCACCTGCATAGATAAGGGCAGGAACTTTTTGCATCAGCTTGAGGAATATCTGTGCTCCAAACAGAACGATGGGAATGGAAATGAGCAACCCACAGATAATCAAACTCCATTTTCCTTCCGGTACGGTATTGGCAACACCTGCCAGGGACAGTATATTATCAATACTCATGATGAAATCAGCCAGCAGGATAGTTCGTACTGCAGCGCCAAAACTATTAGGAGCCTCGCCTTCTTCATTACTCTCCTTGTGATCCGTTACCAGCTTAACAGCAATATAGAGTAATGCGGCACCGCCTACAAATTCGATATATGGCGCCGCCAGTACACTGGTAGCAAACAATGTACATACAATGCGGATAAATACAGCACCAAAGCCACCGATAAATATCGCTTTCTTCTTATTGTGCTCTGGCAGATTCTTACAGGCTAAAGCAATCAAGATTGCATTATCCCCCGAAAGAAGAATATCCAGCAACAATATTCCCGATAACGCTGCAAACCATTCAGGACTGAACATCCCTGCAAAAATACTTTCCATTTCTAATCGTCAAACTCCTTTTCCAAAAAATATACCAAAAAGACCTTGCCCTACAAACCGCCCGAAGGCCGCCTGTAAGACAAGGTCTTGCTTACTAAATTAGTCGGCCATACCGGGTGACAAGCACCGTATTGACGATATCTGACCGTTCAGCTACTCCCCTTGTTCGGGATATGCTATTAGTGTACCATAAAAAAACGAAAAGTCAATTAAAAATCGCTTAAATATCGAGATTACGCACCATCTTGGCATTTTCTTCGATAAACTGACGACGCGGCTCTACTTTATCTCCCATGAGAATCGTAAAGAGTTCATCAGCGGCTTCTGCATCAGCCATCTCTACCCGCAACATCGTACGACCAGCTGGATCCATGGTAGTTTCCCAAAGCTGTTCCGGATTCATCTCGCCCAGACCTTTATAACGCTGTACAGTACTACCGTCACGGCCTACTTCATCCAGCTTCTTGGCCAGTTCTTCATCACTGTAAGTATACCAATGTTTCTTACCTTTACGGATCTGATAGAGCGGGGGTTGTGCGATAAATACATGACCATGTTCAATCAGCGGTTTCATATACCGATAGAGAAAAGTCAAAAGCAACGTACGAATATGAGCTCCGTCCACATCGGCATCGGTCATGATGATTATTTTGCCATAACGGCGTTTTGCCAGATCAAAATCATCACTGATTCCCGTACCAAACGCCGTAATCATGGTGCGAATTTCCGCATTGGCAAAAATTTTATCCAAACGGGCCTTTTCCACATTCAAAATCTTGCCGCGCAAAGGCAGGATTGCCTGGAAGCGACGATCGCGGCCCTGCTTGGCTGAGCCACCTGCAGAGTCACCCTCTACCAAGTAGATTTCCGCCATTTCCGGATCCTTGACGGAACAATCCGCCAGCTTCCCCGGCAGACTGGAAACCTCCAAAGCATTCTTACGGCGGGTCAGCTCCCGTGCCTTGCGGGCGGCTTCTCTTGCCCGGGCGGCCATAATGGCCTTTTCAATGAATTTCTTGGTGATTACCGGATTTTCCTCAAAATACTCCGAGATTCCTTCTGTAACAATGGAATCCACGATACCACGGACTTCACTGTTTCCCAGCTTTGTCTTCGTCTGACCCTCAAACTGAGGATCTCGTACCTTCAGGCTGATGACAGCGGTCAGACCTTCACGGACATCATCCCCGGAAAGATTGCCATCCTTATCCTTGAGAATGTTCTGCTTACGGGCAAAGTCATTAGCAGCACGAGTCAACGCAAGCTTGAAACCTGCCAGATGGGTTCCCCCTTCTTCCGTGTTGATATTGTTCACGAAAGAATAGATATTCTCCTGATAGCTATCGTTATATTGCAGAGCGATTTCTACTACGGTATCGTCTTTAATGCCATTAAAATAAATGGGTTCCGGATTGATTTTCTCCTTCTTGCGGTTGAGATGTTCCACAAAGGAGCTGATTCCGCCGTCAAAATGGAACTGTTCACTGCGAATTTCCTCACCACGCTCATCATTCAAAACGATTGTAATGCCATGATTCAGAAAGGCCAGTTCCCGCAGACGATGCTTCAGCGTGTCATAGCTATAAGTCGTCACAGAAAATATTTCCGGATCCGGAACAAAGTGTACCCTGGTACCCGTGATTTCCGTTTCACCGGTTACATGGAGCTTTTCAACGGTCTCCCCCCGCCTAAAGGAAATCTCATGAATTTTTCCATCACGCTTTACCTGTACCTCCATGGAAGTGGACAGGGCATTTACGACCGATACACCTACACCATGAAGACCGCCGGACACCTTATAACCATCACCGCCAAACTTACCGCCAGCATGAAGAACCGTCAAAACGACTTCCACAGCAGGCATGCCGCTTTCATGCATATCTACAGGAATGCCACGGCCATTATCCGTAACGGTAATGCTGTTATCCCGATGAATGGTCACATCGATCTTATCACAATAACCAGCCAAGGCTTCATCAATGGAGTTGTCCACAACTTCATATACCAAATGATGCAGACCACGTTCAGAAGTACTGCCAATATACATACCTGGCCGCATACGTACAGCTTCCAAACCTTCCAGAATCTGAATCTGTTCCGCGCCATAATCTGCATCCACTGCAGTTACCTCAGCACTGCCTTCATCTGTATGGATTTCTACCCCCGTAAGATCAACACTTTCCATACCATCTGCAGGTGCTGTCTGTCCTATATTCAGCTGTTCATTTTCATTTGCCATGAAATCTTACGCTCCCATCCTTCTACGAAAAATTCTCGGAAGTCTCATCCTCCGAAACATCTTTTTCCATATCCATTGTATCATAAACCATCTGCGAACGCCGTTTTAATGTCCACGGCGAAATCGCCGACAGATAAGTTTTCCCCTCTGTGATGATGAGGGACTTCTTGGCCGACTCATCATTGCGGATATCTAAAGGCAAGGTGTTTTCCAACCGGCCTAATGCTTGCTCATGGGCAAGAAATTCACTGCCTGCGCCCTTTTGGAACAATGCATAATCATGAATGGCTATCACGTCCTTAGTACGCACGGACATACCGTTACCTAAATGGAGAAACATCAGTAAGTTACCTCCTCCCCAGCTTGATCACCTCATAGCGCCTGGGTGTTTTGTAATCTTTAGGACGATGCATATCAAACCGCAGGTTATAAAGTGCCCGGGTAATATTCTCCTCGTTGAGCTTATCCGGCGGCAAACAACGATAAAGCATAACCAAAGTCTTGGCCTTAATGCTTTCTTTATCATTGACATCTGTATCTGCAGCCAGCTTTTGTACCATAATCGAGCGCTGCTCATTGACCATCTTCGGCGTACACTCCGGCACATACTGCCTGACTTCCGTATAACGCGCCCATGGCATATCACGGAGGACCTGTCGCACAGCAGCTGTAATCCTTTCCCGCTCCCCACGGCTACAAGAACTACAAAGAAGCGTCCCCGGTTCCATCAACCGCCCACATTTGGGGCAGCATTGATAATTCCGGGAAAGCTTCAATTTCTGTAACTGTAAATACTTCCGATAGAGACCGCTGATGGCCATGCCAATCTCAGCATCACCTGCTGTTGCCCCCAATTCTTCTGCCGCCTGCATCTCATCCGCAGTCAAAGGAATCTTTTGACGTTCCCTCCCCATATTTTCCTCAACCAATGCAGGGGCCATACGGATTTCATCAATTCCCTCACTATCAGACTTCTCCCAAGGCTTAGAAAAAGCTACTTTCTCAATCATTTTTTGTCCTGCATAATTATTCACAGATTGAACAATCTGTGGCATCATCATCTGCAATTCATTACGCAGAGAAGCATTATCGCTATATATATATAGCGTATCCTTACGGATTCCCTGAGGAGATGTGTTACGCGCAATAAAATCTCCAACAATTTCTGGCCAATGCCAAAGAACCCAATGCATATAATATTTTTTCTCACAATTGCTGCCCATATGATGAATGGTCTTACGGATAATGGTATCCGGCCGCTCCAATCCAGGACTACGGGCTTTCAGACTGCCAGCCATGACTTACCTCGTGATTTTTCCTGCTACTACCTGATAATAAGTACCAAGGCGCTCCGCCGGAAAATATGCCTGATCCGTTGCCGTAATCATGGTCTGAATCCGCTCCCGGCGAATGAACTCCAGCAGCTGGCTGCGACGAGAAGCATCTAATTCACTCATCACATCATCCAGCAAGAGCACCGGATATTCTCCTGTCTCAGAACGCAAAAACTCCAATTCTGCCAACTTTAAGGACAGTACCCCTGTTCGCTGTTGTCCCTGAGAACCAAAAGATCGCAAGTTTATCCCATTCACCGTCAATAAAATATCATCAAGATGGGGACCACGCCCTGTCGAACCGCGAATAATATCCATTTCCCGGTGACTTACAAGCTCTTTATTATACCATGAAATAAGGTCTCTTGTCACGTTATCCCCATCAGCACCGTGGATTTCATAGGTTATAGCAAGGTTTTCCAAATTACCGGAAATCCGACGCTGCATAAGGTTTGCCAGCATGTTGAGCTTCTTGACTGCTTCCAGACGTTTTAATGTAATCTTAACCGCACTTTCTACCAGTTGTACATCCCAAAGTTCCAACATCTCTGTGCCAGATTTATGCTCCCGAATCTTCTTCAACAGATTGTTGCGCTGGGTGACAATCTTGTTATATTTAGTCAGTTCATGATAGTAAGCTGGACTTGCCTGACTGATTTCACCGTCCAAAAAACGCCGGCGAAGTGCCGGCGCCCCTTTTATCAGGAAAAGATCTTCTGGAGAAAAGAGTACTGTATTCAAACTTCCCACTAAATCCTTAGGGCGGATAGGATGATCATTCAGGAAAATTTTCCGCCGTTTTTCCCGGCTAAACTGAAATTCCAGTTTGTTTTCCACTCCTAAACGGGTAAATCCTAACTGTATCAAAGCTCCCGCTTTTTCCCAACGAATAAGGTCATTATCTGTATGCGTACGATGCGAGTGCCCCAATGAAGCATAATAGACCGCTTCGATTATATTCGTCTTCCCCTGAGCATTTTGCCCCAGAAAAACATTGATATTCGGATCAAATTTCAGTGATAATTCATCGTAATTTCGATAATTTTTCAATTTTAATGAATAAATATTCATTATTACACCTGTTTAATTTTTGACTTTAACGCGCCATGCCCCCATATCGACGATTTCAATCACATCACCATCGTGAAGCTTACGACGACGAGCGGATTCCTTTTCACCATTGCGCATAATCAATCCATCCGCCAACAGAAGTTTTACTTCCCCCCCTGATGGCAGTACACCAGCCCATTTCAGAAACTGGTCCAACTGGATCTCTTCGGTTTCTATTTCGATATCCATAGGCTTCATGGGGATAACCTCCTTAATGGGCCGTACGTACCGGCGTAACGACATAGATAAAGGCATCATCTTTTTCTTCCCGGACAGTAATGGGGGAAAGGGGTTTCGTCAGACGGAGTTCACAGTTTTTGCTGTCGATAATCTTCATCACATCGGTGATGTACTGGGCATTAAAGGCAATTGCCACATCGGGGCCTTCAATAGAGGCCGGAATTGTCTCTTCAGCATTACCAATATCCGGGTTATTGGAGGTAATATGCAGCTGCCCGTTGGCAAATTCCATCTTGATGACATTATAATCACCAGAGCGGGAAATCAAGGAAACACGATCCACAGCAGCATTGAATTCTGCAGAATCCAATGTTACCAAAGTGTCATGCTGGGGGGGAATAACGTAGTTGTAATCTGGGTATGCCCCCTCAATCAGGCGGGAAGTCATATAGATATTCTCAAAAGCAAAACTGATTTGGTTAAAGTTACAGCATACCTGTACATCCGTAGGAATATCTGAAGTCATGTTGTGGAGAAGTTCCTGTAAGATATTGGCCGGAATGATGATTTTGATATTCCCCAATGGTTCTGCAAATTGTTCGTATTTCACAGCTAATCTGTGCATATTGGTAGCAGCCATGGTTACTTTGTTGTCTGCTACTTCCAAATAACAACCGGTGAAAACAGGACGGGATTCATCCTTAGAGCAGGCAAATACAGTTTTCTTAATCAAAGACCGTAAAATATTATCTTTGATGGTGAATTGTACATTGCTTTCAATCTCTTTGACTGTGGGAAATTCCGCTGCATTCATACTGAGTAAGGTAAAACTTGCTTGGTTGGAGATGATGTTGATGATTTTTTCGGTTCGGTTGTAGGTTATGGTTAAATTGTCTCCAGGTAACTTGCGAATAACTTCCAGGAAATAACGTCCGCTGACGGCAATTTGTCCTGGTTCTTCTATGTCTGCAGGAATACGACATACCATGCCTATTTCATTATTGGTGGCATGTAATTCTAAAATACCGTTTTCTGCACGCATAAAGATGCCTGCTAAGATCGGTGTTTGCGGCTTGGATGCGATAGCTTTGGCAACGATGGAAAGGGCATTGCTCAGTTCTATTTTGGGACATGTTATTTTCATGGAGGATGGTCCTTTCTTTTTTTTATTATGACTCTAGAAATATATATATAAATAGCCGTAGTAGTAGTAGGGCATGTGGAAATGTGGAAAAGCCTTATGAGCTTTTGATTTATCTACATGTTTCCTGTTAATAAGCTGTTGAAAATAAATGGGGGATTTATCCACATTATCCACGGGAATAAGTTCAGTATCGGTTTATCCACATTTTACCAACAGGATTTCAATAGGCATTTCCACAAACTTATCCACGCCCTCATTGTGTATAACGAGGGCGTGGCATAATCAGACCTTCTGAATACGGTCAATCAGTTCATTCAAGATACCATGAAGCCGGCTATCCGTTTCCTTATCCTGGTTGATTTTGTCGTAGGCATGGATAACGGTGGTGTGATCCCGCCCGCCAAAGAAATGGCCAATCTGGGGCAGAGATGTTTCTGTCAAATCCCGGCAAAGATACATGGCAATCTGACGGGGATATGCGATATTACGTGTTCGCTTCTTGGAATGAAGGTCTTCAATCTTTATTTTGAAATAAGAGGCTACGATTTCCTGGATTACATCCATGGTGACTTCTTTTGTTTTACCATTGGGGAAGATATCTTTGAGGGCTTCTGCCACAAGATCTGTATTTACAGCCCGTTTGGTAAGGGAAGCATAGGCTACGACACGGGTCAATGCTCCTTCCAGCTCACGAATATTGCTGTCAATGCGGCTGGCGATATAAACCATTACATCATCCGGTACACTGAAATGGTCGCTTTGTGCCTTGTTTTTCAGAATGGCAATGCGGGTTTCTAAATCCGGGGCTTGAATATCTGTAGTCAATCCCCATTCAAAACGGGAACGCAGCCGTTCTTCCAGACGTTCTACTTCTCTGGGCGGTCTATCCGAAGATAGGATGACCTGTTTTTGGGCATCATACAGGGTATTAAAGGTGTGGAAGAATTCTTCCTGGGTACTTGTCTTGCCGGAAATAAACTGGATATCGTCAATCAGCAGCACATCGATGTTACGGTATTTTTGCCGGAACTTATCAGAAGTACCCTGCTGGATGGCCTGAATGATTTCATTGGTAAATTGTTCACTGGATACATATAGGACTCGCATCTCCGGGTGATTTTTCAGAACCCGGTTGCCAATGGCATGCATGAGATGCGTTTTGCCTAGCCCTACACCACCATACATGAAGAAGGGGTTATAGGTTTTACCAGGCTTATCGGCTACTGCCATGGCAGCTGCATGGGCAAAATTATTGGACTTGCCTGTGACAAAGGTGTCAAAGGTGTATTTCGGATTCAAGGAAGAATTATCACCAGGCGCGACGATATGGGGCTCGGCTGGATTTTCTGCATGAACCTCGTTGCCGCCTTCGGGAAAAAGAGATCCCTGGGCTGGTTTATCGGTCTTTGCTTCTAAGATTACGGGTCCATTGTCCTGATTAGCGGTGTCATTATCATTGACTACCGTCAGTCGAACCGTTTTGGGACTGCCAAGTACGGCCTGTGCGGCATCCTCGATAAATGTTTGATAATGTCCGGCAATCCACTCCTTGGACATCTCGTTTTGGGTGCCAATTTCCAATATATCCTCTGTCAGGGAGAGCGGCTTAACAGGATTTAGCCAATTAAAGGCTGTGGGGGCTAGTTGTTCTTTCATTTTGTCGAGAATCTGTGCCCAAACAGCTTGCAGCTGTGTTTGCTCCATCTTAGAAAGTTCCTTTCTGCGTATAAAGTATGATCGAAATTTTTTCCACAAGTGTATAAGTTTATCCACATAATTATCCACAGCTGTGGATAAAAGAAGGCTTCCTCAGGAGAGAGGCGGGAAAAATGGGATAAAAATGCGGGAGTTGAATCCTCCCGAAAATCAGTACTTGTGAAGTTTTCCGCAAAATTACCAACAATATCTTACCAAAATCGAACTGAGTTATCAACAGTTTTTCTGTGGATAGCGGGATATTTTGCGAAATTATCCACAGATGGAGGCGAAAAAAGCAAGGGAATTATATTGACACTGCCTAAGGCTTAAGCTATAATTCATAGTGATTCTTAGTGTGAGGATGACGTTCTACTAAGACATGACAATGAATTTCTGAAATCAGAATAATACCAGTTTAAGGAGGTGTATACCGAATGAAAATGACTTTTCAGCCGAACAATCACTGGAGAAAGAAGACTCATGGCTTCCGTGAGCGCATGAAGACGAAGGGCGGTCGTCTCGTTTTGAAGAGAAGACGTCAGCGCGGCAGAAAGAAGCTTTCGGCATAAATTGTAAAGTAAGGTCACTTTGTTTAGTGACCTTTTTCTTTGATTAATAACGTTTAGTTTTTAGATAGATTTTGGTGAATTTGGGTATGTTTGAATTACCGAGGCGGCGCATGCTTAAGCGCCGTAATGACTTTCAGCGGGTATACCGCAAGGGAAAGTCCATGGCTAACCGCTACTTCGTTCTCTATGTGTTCGAGACTGAAGAACTGGCAGGAAAAGTAGGTTTTGCGGCTGGTAAGAAGTTGGGGTGTGCTGTAAAACGCAATCGGGTGAAGAGACTGCTGAGAGAGTCGTATCGTCTGCATCAACAGGAAATACGGCCAGGTATTGCCCTGTTGATGGTAGGGCGCCAGGCCATGCTTGATGCAAAGTGTTCGGCTGTGGAAAAAAGTTTTCTCGCTCTGGGAAAAAAGGCAGGGATTTTCTTATGAAAAGAATTTTGCTCATGCTGATCTGGGGATATCAAAATTTGATTTCCCCCTTGAAACCACCTACTTGCCGCTATATTCCCACCTGTTCGGAATATGCGCGCATTGCAATTGAAAAATATGGGGGCCGTCGAGGTTGTTGGTTGGCGTTAAAGCGCATCCTGCGTTGTCATCCATTCCATGAAGGCGGTTATGACCCTGTGCCATAAAAGATTATAGGTTTATAGATTAGGACGTGATGGTTTGGAATTTTTTAGCACGCTGTTTGCTCCCATTGAAGGTTTGTTGCGCTTTGTCTTGGAGAGTCTGTTTGCCATAACCAGTGCAGCAGGTTTTGCCAGTTATGGGTGGGCAATTATTTTATTGACAATTATTGTGAAAATGGCGCTTTATCCATTGACCGTTAAGCAGGTTAAATCCATGAAGGCTATGCAGGAATTGTCGCCGAAAATGAAGAAGATTCAGGAAAAGTATAAGGATAATCCTCAGATGATGCAGCAGAAAATCGGTGCTCTTTATAAAGACGCCGGTGTAAATCCATTGGCTGGTTGTCTGCCGTTGCTTATCCAAATGCCAATTCTTATGGGCATGTATTACTCCCTGTACAATTTCAGTTATCCGACGCCGGAATCCGCCTATTTCCTTTGGATGACCAGCATGTCTGAGCCGGATCCGCTGTATATCCTGCCGGTATTATCGGCGCTGACCACCTTCCTGCAGCAGAAGATGACAACGACGGAATCCAATCCGCAGATGAAGATGATGATGTTTATTATGCCGTTGTTTATCGGCTGGATCAGCATCAATTTCCCATCCGGTCTGGTGCTTTACTGGGTAACCATGAACGTGGTACAGATTGTTCAGCAGTGGTGGATGTATCGTGGTGAGGATACCGCAACCAAAAAGGAGGCTGCCTAATGGCACAGGTAGTTGAAGTAACGGGCAAGACCGTGACAGAAGCGTTGGCTTCTGCTGTAAGACAGTTAGGCTGCAGTGAAAATGATGTGGACTATGAGGTACTGGCAGTGCCCTCCAAAGGCTTTTTAGGCTTGTTTGGTGTAAAGCCGGCCAAGATAAAAGTTACAAAGAAAGAGTCAGCGGTACCTGCAGAGGTATCGGCTTGTGGTGTTGCAGGATCACAACAGAATGATGAGGAAACCGCTGCAAAAGATATAAATAGCCGACAGAACGAATACAGCGGGTCGACTGTTTCCGCAGCAGAACAGGTTTTGCGGGCTGAGCGGTTCTTGCGGGATGTCTTTGCGGCAATGAATATTGAAGTGAACTGGCAGCAGCAGGATGGTGAAGATGCGGTTACGTTCAATCTGGAAGGTGAGGATTTAGGTATCTTAATCGGCAAGCATGGTCAGACCTTGGATTCTTTGCAGTATTTGGTCAACCTGACTGCTAATCGCGGCGTGGCTGAAGGCCGTGTCCGTATTATCATCGACATCGAAGGTTATCGTGCACGGCGGGAAGAAACTTTGATGCGGTTAGCTGATCATTTGGCGGAAAAAGCTTGTCGTATTGGCGAAGAAGTTCATCTTGAACCGATGAATCGCCACGAACGTAAGATTATCCATATGGCATTGCAGGATAATCGTCGGGTAAGTACTTATAGCGCCGGGGAAGAACCTCGTCGTTATGTGGTGATTGTGCCCCGCCGCCGCCGTCGCCGCAGAAACTACGAAAGCAATGATTGTCTTCAGAATCGTTACAACGAAGAATAAGTGTTAGCTAAGAGAGCTGTGAAAGGGCTGTCTCATTATTGAGGCTGCCCTTTTACTATGTATGATAAAGCAGGTGAAATTATGCAGGGAGATACCATTAGTGCCATTGCCACTGCCCAGGGGGAAGGTGGCATTGGCATAATCCGTTTGAGCGGACAGCAGGCTATAACGATTGCCACGAGGATGTTTCGGCCTGTTAGTGGGAAAAGTTTGAACGAATATGAGAGTCATCGGGCTGTCTATGGAAACATTATAGATGAAGAAAAGCAGATTGTAGATGAAGCCCTGGCTTTGATTATGAAAGCCCCCCATTCCTATACGCGGGAAGATGTAGTTGAGTTTCAGTGTCATGGCGGTATTATGCCTTTACGTAAAACCCTGGCTTTGACCTATCGGTACGGTGCTAGGCCGGCAGAAGGTGGTGAATTCACGAAACGGGCTTTTTTGAATGGCCGCTTGGACTTATCTCAGGCACAGGCGGTTATGGACATCATCACGGCGAAAACAGACCGTTCGCTGAAAATGGCGGCTGGTCATTTGAGTGGTCAATTTTCGCAACAGATTAAGCATTACCGGCAGGAAATTTTAGGCCAGATAGCCCATCTGGAAGCTGCTATTGATTTTCCCGAAGATGAAGTGGATGATGTGGTAACGGAAAATGTAGCAGGAAAAGTGGTTGATATAAGAAACAATATTGCTGTCCTGTTAAAAACGGCGGGGACGGGGAGAATTCTTCGTGACGGCTTGATGACGGCTATTGTGGGAAAACCTAATGTAGGCAAGTCGAGTCTCCTTAATGCTTTGTTACAGGAAGAGCGGGCCATTGTCACAGATATTCCGGGGACAACCCGGGACTCTATTGAAGAATATGCGAATGTTGGTGGTGTGCTCTTACGGATTATCGATACAGCTGGTATCCGCGCGACCAAAGACGTGGTGGAGCGGATCGGTGTGGAAAAGGCTCGTCAGATGATTTGTGACGCAGCCTTGGTCTTGGCTTTATTTGATGGTTCCCGGCCTTTAGACGCTGAAGATGCAGAAATCTTGTCTTTGCTGAATGGTCAGAATGCACTTCTTCTGCTCAATAAGAGCGATTTGCAGTCCGTGGTCAGGGCTAAGGATTTAGCAGAAAAGGTGCATTTACCCGTTATCGAAATTTCCACCAAGAACAGCAGTGGTCTGGATAAGCTGGCACAAGCGATTCAGGATAAGGTTTATGGGGGGAAAGTAGCCTGCGATGAAGGCAGTTTTGTCCGTGATGAACGGCAGGCTGAGCTATTAAGGCAGGCAGATAACCATCTGGAAGAGGCGCTCAATACTATCGAGGCTGGCCTGGGGCTGGATTTTATTTCCATTGACCTGCGTTCTGCTTGGGAAAAGCTGGGGGAAATTACAGGTGATACCGTGGGCGAAGATATAATTGATGAGATTTTCTCGAAGTTCTGTATTGGTAAATAAGAAGGTAAGGAAAATGGATAAAAATGTGTTTGTTGCTGGTTCATATGATGTAATTGTCGTGGGCGCAGGTCATGCGGGTGTTGAGGCAGCGTTGGCAGCAGCCAGGATTGGCTGCACTACACTGCTCACTACTCTTTCCATGGATAATATTGCTATGATGCCCTGTAATCCATCTGTGGGTGGCCCGGCTAAAGGTCATCTGGTACGGGAATTGGATGCACTGGGCGGTGAAATGGGTGTGAATGCAGATAAAACCTGCATTCAGTTTCGGATGCTCAATACTGGAAAAGGGCCAGCTGTACATGCTTTGCGTGCTCAGGCGGATAAGAAGCTGTATCAGTTCACCATGAAGGAAACCTGTGAACAGACAGATAATCTGGATGTTAAGCAGCTGCTAATCGATAAACTTTTGGTGGAATCTGGTCAGGTTACTGGCGTACAGTCGGAAACGGGAGAAATCTATCGGGCCAAGGCGGTCATCATGGCTACGGGGACATATCTTAAGGGACGGATAATCATTGGTGAACATACCTATGAGGGGGGGCCGGCAGGTCAGAGAGCGGCCATGAAATTTTCGGATTCCCTAAGGGATGTGGGCGTGAAATTGATGCGGTTTAAGACAGGGACTCCTGCTCGTGTAGATGCTCGCACACTGGATTACAGCAAAATGGAAATCCAGCCTGGGGATACGGAATGCCGCAATTTTTCCTTTATGAGTGATGAAGTGACCCGCGAACAAATTCCCTGTTATCTGACGTATACCAATGAGGCAACCCATAAGATTCTGCGGGATAATATGGAACGTGCACCTATGGCTAATGGTATCATTGAAGGCATTGGTCCCCGCTATTGTCCTTCTATTGAAACAAAAATCCTGCGTTTCCCGGATAAGGAACGTCATCAGTTATTCCTGGAACCGGAAGGACGGCATACCAATGAAGTTTATGTACAGGGGATGTCCACTTCGATGCCCATGGATGTACAGCTGGATTTTTTGCGTACGATTCCAGGCCTTGAACACGCCAAGGTAATGCGGGCGGGTTATGCCATCGAGTACGACTGTATAGATCCTACCCAGTTGAAACCCACCCTGGAATTCAAGAATATCCACGGATTTTTCTCTGCAGGGCAGGCAAATGGTACGTCTGGCTATGAGGAGGCCGCCGCTCAGGGCATTATTGCCGGCATCAATGCAGCTATGCTTTTAAAGGGGAAGGAACCTTTGGTGCTCAAGCGGAGTGAAGCCTATATTGGTGTATTGATTGATGACCTGGTAACTAAAGGAACCAATGAACCTTATCGCATCATGACCAGCCGGGCTGAATATCGTCTGCTCCTGCGGCAGGATAATGCGGATCAGCGTCTGACGCCTTTAGGGCGCAAGGTCGGTCTGGTCAAAGATGACCGCTGGGCTAGATTTACGGCTAAACAGGCTGCCATTCAGGATGCTTTGAACTATCTGCGGGCGAACAGCATTAATCCGACTAAGGAAATCACCGATAAATTATTATCGGCAGGGATTGAGCCTGTCCGCAATGCGACGAGTTTCTATGATTTGCTGCGCCGTCCGGCTGTGAATTACGACATGCTGGCAGAGTTATTTGATTTGCCGAATCTGGATGCTGAAGTAAAACAACAGGTGGAAATTACCATTACCTATGAAGGTTATATCAAAAAACAGCTGGATCAGGTAGAGCGAATGGAAAAATTGGAAGAAAAACTACTGCCGGATAATCTGGACTATGATGAGGTGCCCAGCCTGCGTGATGAGGGACGGGAGAAGCTAAAAGCCATTCGTCCCCGTTCTGTGGGACAGGCCAGTCGTATCAGCGGCGTTTCGCCGGCAGATATTTCTGTACTGCTTATCTGGTTGGAGCAACAACAGCGCATTAGGGCGAATGAGGAGAGGACAGATGTTTAAGGACGCATTACAGCACGCAGCTGCAGAATATGGGCTTGAACTTAGCGCAAAGCAGATAGACCAGTTTAATCGTTATTTTGAACTATTGGTGGGATGGAATGAAAAGATTAATCTTACGGCTATTACGGAGCCGGGGGAAGTGGCCATCAAACATATGATTGACAGTATTACTGCTTATGATGCAGCCCTTTTTACGGATGGCACTACAGTCATTGATGTGGGTACAGGGGCAGGGTTTCCTGGTCTGCCATTAAAGATTTTCTGCCCCAAAATCAAACTGACCTTAATGGATTCCCTCAATAAGCGTATCAGATTCCTGCAGACGGTGGTGGATGAGCTGGGACTTACCGGGGTAGAATGTATCCATGCTCGGGCTGAAGAAGGCGCCCGCAATAAAAAATATCGGGAGTCCTTTGATATAGCCGTATCTCGTGCTGTAGCAAGGCTGCCGATTCTCTGTGAATACTGCTTGCCCTTTGTTAAAAAAGGCGGTCATTTTGTCGCATTGAAAGGGCTGCAGTATCAAGATGAAACCAATGAGGCGGCTAAAGCCATCAAGCTACTGGGGGGCAGCAAGGTGGAGATACGACCGGTAAAGCTGCCGGGACTTGACGATAAACGGGCGGTTATTTGTATTACGAAGACTATGCTGACCCCTAAGGCTTATCCGCGTAAGGCGGGAACACCGGCCAAGAATCCAATCCTATAATGCTGTAAAAATGTCTCCACCTCACCGGAGAGGGAGAACATTTCTAAACGGGTGTTATAATCTTGTAGCGAAGAGCTTTTCCGAAAGGAGGCTCTTCTTTTTATGAGGCAGGATTTTTCTTTTGGCAAAGCGAATAGGGCGATAGGGGTATAGGCATTTTGCGAAAGAGGTGTACGTACATGTGGAAGAAAATTATTGCCGCAGTGGGGTGTAGTGTTTTACTATGGGGAGGAAGTTCTGCATATGCTGCCGACGATCAACAGACGGCTATGACTGTGTATCGGGATGCTTATATGGCAAGACTCCATGATGACCGGGCGGCAAATACCAATATTGACTTGTTCGGACCTAACTATCATTGGGAATTGAATGCCGATGGTCAGGTGCTAAGAAATGGCAGTATGCACTGGCATGGGGAAATGAGTTGGGATTTTACAGACCAGAAAACGAATGCAACCAGTCATGAGGATATTCCTTTTTATGTAGAGCAACGGGATAATCTGCTAATCCTTTACATTCAAAGAGAAAATACCTGGAGCAAGATGTCGCTGCCAGGAGTTTCACCGGAGTTAATTGCTTCCTGGAATAATGGCACAGTGGATTTGTTTAATGACAGCATGCAGGCCATAAAGAGGGTTTCCCTGGAACATGATACGGATAAAATGCAGGGCCTGCGAATTGTTATGGATGTGGGCAAAATGCTGCAGGTGACAAATAAATATTTAGATGAATCCAAGGGAAAACGTTCATCCGAGAAAAGACAAGCCCAGCAGGAAGCTTACGCGGAAATGGCACAAGGCCTTATGGGTACTGAGTTAACCGTGGATTGGGTCGTGGATAAGACAACACACCAGACCATAACGGTCAGTGTGGATTTGACACCGTTTATTCGAGGGTATGCGCAACATATTCTCAATGAAATGGCAGCGGGGAAAATCAAGCTTAACGATGAAGAACGGGCCATGATGGAATCGCTGGGGTATTTCAGTGAATTGAAATTCTATATGACCTATTTGGGCGTCAAACAGAATATAAATTTGACTGTTCCAGAGGAAGTTCGTAAGTCAGCAGAAGACATGATGAATATGAAGGATATTCAAAAGGGCGTGTCTGATGCGGCAAAGAAGTCATAAAAATATTTTTATCAGATGAGAGCGTAGTAATTGCTGCTAATTTCTGTTGAGGAATATTTATAATTGGACCTTTATTGAATTTAGCAGAGGATAAGACTTTGCTGATTTTTTTCATATGCTTTGATAAAAGGATAATTTTAGTAAAGGGAGAATAATAAAATAGGGTACTTTTTTATAGAAATAGAGGTGATAGAATGAAGCGCTGGCTTAATTCGTGGATGGCTGCTATTGTAATAATATGTTTATGTATGCCAGGAATAGTACAGGCAGAAGAGGCATCTGAAAAGAATAGCAGTAGTGAGATAAAGGCAGAAAGTATCAAGGTAAAAGAGGATAGCAATAATTCGAGTACGGGTAGTTCAGATAAAGGCGCTTTGCGTAGAGCATTAGAGCAGAAAACGCAACAAAATGAGCAGTCGGCAGATAAGAAGAAGGACCGGTATATACTTTTATTAGAAGATAATGGTTTTGCCTATTATATGGATACCCAGAATGCTAAGTGGAAGAAGATTCCCTATTCAGAAAATGAGGAAATCTTAGATGTTTGGATTCGGTTGGTAAAAACTGAACCGGATGAGGAGTATAGCTATCCACAAAAATACTTTATGGAGCATTATTATCTGCGACCAAAAAAACAGCAGATTCAGTTTCTCAGTGAACTTGAGGTAACAGGGCGTCCCAATAATGCTGTAAAGGAAAGACCTTATAGTGTGCGCAATTGGGAAAATCTTGTATCCGGATCTTTAGAAGATGAGATTTATCATCGTGTATTGCATTATATGAAAAGAGATCCTGTTAAACAATGGTTTAAGGGTAAGAGTGTGCGCGATGTATTGGAAGATACGTTGCGAATTTCCTTATAGGTACAAAAAACCGCTGGCATGGAGCCAGCGGTTTTCTGTGTGTATGTATATGTAAGAACGGGGGAAGCAAATTAATGATGGAATAAACGAATATGGGTCATAGCCATGGCGATATTGTATTTATCACAGGTGGCAATGACATGATCATCACGAATGGAACCACCGGCCTGGGCGATGAAGCACACGCCGCTTTTATGGGCACGTTCAATATTGTCACCAAAGGGGAAGAAGGCATCAGACCCCAGAGAAACACCAGTCTGAGTAGCTAGCCATGTCTGTTTTTCTTCATGTGTCAATGGTTCTGGCTTTGTCGTAAAAAGATGTTCCCAATTACCATCGGTCAAGAGATCGGCAGATTCTTCACCCACGTAAACATCGATGGCATTATCCCTGTCCGGGCGGCGGACATCTTCTTTGAAGGGCAGGTTCATCACCTTGGGACATTGGCGCAGATACCAGATATCAGCCTTATTGCCTGCCAACCGAGTACAGTGTACCCGGGACTGCTGTCCCGCACCAATACCGATGGCCTGGCCATCCTTGGCATAACAAACAGAATTGGATTGTGTGTATTTTAAGGTGATTAGAGCAATCAATAAATCGCGTTTGGCGCTGACAGGTATTTTCTTATTGACCGTAGGTATTTCGGTAAGACATTCTTCGGTAAGCTGGATATTGTTGCGCTGCTGTTCAAAGGTGATGCCAAATACTTGCTTTTGTTCCAGCGGGGCGGGTTTATAATCTTTGTTCATCTGGATGACCAGATAGGTACCTTTGCGTTTGGATTTTAATATTTCCAGAGCCTCATCCGAGTAAGAAGGCGCAATGATACCATCGGAAACTTCGCGTTTTAGGAAGCTGGCCGTTTGGGCATCACATTCGTCTGATAGTGCGACGAAATCGCCGTAAGAGGACATTCGGTCAGCGCCTCGCGCACGGATGTAGGCGGTGGCAACAGGGCTGAGTTCTACGCCCTCAACAAAATAGGTTTTTTGCAGGATTTCAGAAAGGGGGACGGCAACAGCGGCTCCCGCTGGGCTGACATGTTTGAAGGAGGCGGCGGCGGGAAGTCCGGTAGCTGCTTTGAGTTCCTGCACCAGCTGCCAGCTGTTCAGCGCGTCTAAGAGGTTGATATATCCAGGTTTACCGTTCAGTACGGTAAAGGGCAGACCGCCGTCGCAAAATACCCGGGCGGGTTTTTGATTGGGATTGCAGCCATACTTTAGTTCCATTTCCGTCATGATAATTCTCCTCCATATAACGTAAAAAGCCGACACAAATCCAGGTATTCACCCAGACGGTCGGCTTTTCTTCCCTGTGCTCCCTGTGGTTATCCACTTCCGTCAGTCGCACAGCATCATCTGCAATGAATGTAACATGAAAGGACTGGGCTTGTCAAGGGTGAAAAAAATTCTGTTAGATTTCTTCTTTTTATGGTATGATAGGGATTAGTGAGATTTGTTTTTTCCTGCGGCCAGCAAATGGCTGCAGATTGTATAAGTCAAGGGGGAACTATCGATTATGCTTAAGAGTATTGCAGTCATGACCAGCGGTGGTGACAGCCCAGGAATGAATGCGGCGGCTCGTGCTGTTGTGCGTACGGCGCTTTATGAAGGGGTAAAGGTTTGGGGTATCCGTGATGGTTATCATGGCCTGTTGGAAGAGAATATGTTTGAGATGAAGTCCAAAGATGTGGGCGATATCATTCAGCGTGGTGGTACTTTTCTGGGAACGGCGCGCTGTAAGCGTTGGAAGACGCCGGAAGGGCGTATGCTGGGGTATCAGCATCTGGTAGACCGCGGTATTCAAGGGTTGTGCGTCATCGGCGGTGATGGATCTTTGCGTGGCGCTTCTCTGTTGTCCCAGGAGACGGGAATTCCTATCGTAGGTTTGCCGGGAACGATTGACAATGATGTTTGGGGGTCTGATTATACGATTGGCTGCGATACGGCTGCCAATACCATCATTGATGCCATCAATAAGTTACGCGATACGGCTTCCGCACATCGTCGTGTCATCGTTATGGAAGTAATGGGGCGCAGCTCGGGATGGCTGGCACTGGTATCCGGTATTTCTGGTGGTGCAGAATACATTCTTGTACCGGAAGAACCTTTCGATTTAGATAAACTTTGTGAAGATATGAAGAATGCTTATGCTGAGGGTAAGCGGTACATCCTGGTGGTAGTCGCTGAGGGCGCAGGCAGCGCGCAGGAAATTGGCGACTTCATTGCCAAGAATACGGAGCTGGATACCCGCGTAACGGTTTTGGGGCATATTCAGCGTGGCGGTTCGCCAACGGTCATTGATCGTGTACGTGCCAGCCAGCTTGGCGAGCAGGCTGCTTTAGCTTTGATTTCCGGTCTGTCTGATGTGGTATTTGGTTTCAGTAAGGGCCGTGTAGTAAGCATTGACCTTCATGATTCCGTAAATAACAAAAAACAGCTTGATCCGGAGTATTTGCATCTGGCAAAAGTGTTGTTCTAAATAAAGAATATAAAAAACGAGGATACGTTGCTCAAGCAACATATCCTCGTTTCTTATATTTATGGCCTTTTCACGAGTTCCTTTGCCAGTTCCACGGCCTTTACACCATCTGGTGCATAGGCATCGGCTCCAGCATTGTCTGCATAATCCTGGGTTACGGCAGCGCCGCCTACCATTACCTTTGCCTCACATCCGGCCTCTTTGAGATCGGTGATTACCTTATCAATCTGTATCATAGTGGTGGTCATTAACGCACATAGGCCAACGATATCGGCATTATTTTCGATGGCTGCTTTGACGATTTCGGTGCTGTCCACATCCTTTCCCAAATCAATGAGTTTGAAGCCGCTATTTGCCAGGAGTGCTCCAGTGATATTTTTACCTAAATCATGGACATCTCCCTTGACTGTGGCAATGACCACTGTGCCCTGTTCAGCGGTCTCATTTATGGGAGTACGTTCTTTTATTTTGTTGAAAGCCGCCCGCATTGTTTCTGCGGAGAGGAGAACCTGTGGCAAGAACATTCGGCCTGCGCCAAAATCCACGCCGATATCCGTCATGGCAGCGGTCAATGCTTCTTCTGTAATGATGTTTCCAGGAATTCCTGCATTTAAGGCATTTTCTACAAGTATCGGGATTTCATCTTTTTCGCCCTCAATAACGGCTTGTTTTATGGCTTCCAGTGGCGTTTGTTCTGTAGTTTTAGCTACTGCTGCCTTGGGAACTGCCAGATTAGCTTCGTTTCTGCTGTAAGCAAGGCCTTGTGGATCATCACCTAAGAGAGCGGAACTGGCCATTAGGACTTTTTGCATGGACTCGTCATAGGGATTCATAATGGGGGCATCCAGTCCTGCTGCCAGGCACATAGCAAAAAAGGTGCTGTTAATCAGCGAGCGGTTGGGTAATCCAAAGGAAATATTAGAAAGGCCCATGGTGGTCGGATAGCCAAAGCGTTCCCGATACATTTGCAGGGTAATCAGCACTTCATAGCAGGCATCTTTGTCTGCAGATACGGTCATGACGAGGGCATCTAATAGAAAATCGCCATCATGCATACCTTGTGCTTTGGCTGCCATAATGATTTTTTCCATAATGCTTATGCGTTCTTCTGCGGTTTTAGGAACCCCTTCACTGGTGATGGGGAGACAGAGAATGGCAGCACCATATTTTTTGGCCAGTGGCAGGAATTCGGCAATGCGTTCGGGTTCATAGCTGACGGAGTTGATGAGGGCTCGCCCTGGATACGCTTTAAGTCCGGCTTCCAGCGCTTTTGCATCACTTGTATCGATGACCAAAGGAGCATCGGTAAGTTGAGCAATCTCCGTGACGGCTTTTTGCATAGCAGCAGCTTGGTCAATACCGCCAACGCCCATATTGACATCCAGCAGGTGGGCACCAGCTTTTACCTGATTGATTGCTTCTTTTTTCACGCCTAAAAGAGACCCTTCCCGAATCTCAGCTGCCAGTTTCTTGCGTCCTGTGGGATTGATACGTTCCCCTATAAGACGGGTAGGAAGGTTTTTATCTATGCAGATGGATTTGCTGCGGCTGGTGAGCCAAAGTCTTTTGGGGGGCAGTTTCCGCTTAGGCAGGGGCTGCTCTTTCAGGGATTGCGCCAGTGCGCGGATATGATCTGGGGTCGTGCCACAGCAACCTCCTATATAGCTGGCACCGGCTTCCAGAAGTTTTTTCCCCCATTGGCCAAAGTCTGCAGGTCCCATGGGAAATACCGTTTGACCATCCTGTAAATAGGGCATACCGGCATTAGGCAGAACACTGATGGGGCAAGAACAGTTCTCGGCCAGGATTTTGACAATGGGAACGAGTTCTTCTGGCCCTAATGAGCAGTTGACACCAATAATATCTGCCCCCATAGCTTCAAGGAGGATCGCTGCTGTTTGGGGGGCAGTACCTGTAACTGTGCGCCCATCTTCGCTGTAGGAAAGCTGGCAGATAACGGGAATGTCGGACGCTTCTTTAGCTGCCAGCAGTGCGGCGCGCATTTCCTGCAGGTCAATGCAGGTTTCAATAATCAAGAAATCTGCACCTGCATCGGTAAGTGCTCGGGCTTGGTTAAAAAAATTCGTATAGGCTTCATCAAAGCTTAAATCTCCTAAGGGTTCGATGAACCGTCCTGTAGGCCCTATGGAACCGGCTATTTTTGCTTGGCCTTTGGCGGCTTCCTTCGCAATTTTTACGGCAGCTGTATTAATCTCTGTAACGCGGTCTGCTAAGCCATAGTGTTCCAGTTTCAAGGCGCTGGCACCAAATGTATTGGTTTCGATAATGGTTGCACCGGCTTCGATATAAGCTTCATGAATCTGTTTTACTACAGCTGGTTTTTCCAGGTTCATGAGTTCGGGGCAAGCTCCAGGTTTTAGTCCTCCTGCTTGCAGCATTGTACCCATGGCACCGTCAAAGATTTCAATTTTATGCATTTCTTCAGCTCCTGTTCTGGGGAGAATTAATTTTGCGGGAAGGACAGTCTTTTTGCTGGCAATGTGCACATCCGCCATGTTTGTTATTTGGAATAGCTCCTTCTTGTTTGCGGTAGAGGCCGATGATGGCTGTAATGCTTTTTCGGGGGATAAGCATTAGTGAAGTAGATAGGTGAATATTGATTTTATTGGCCTGAGCCAGGCGGACTAAATCCGGTTGCTGCTCCAATGGCCAATCACCGTAACCAGGACTAAACCGCCATTTCATTAAATAGCCTTGAGCGGCCATTTGCGGGGCAATTGCTTTTTCCATGCCATCTGCCAGCTGTTCTACTGCGGCAGTGGCCGCAGCATCCATGATGACGGCATTGCTATATTCGCCTTCATTAAAGCGGCGGGTCACTGCTGCTTCAATGGCTTCACCTACTGTAGCGGCAAGAATGATAACCTTTTCGCAACCATTAAGGTGTTGAGCTATTTTTTTCCCCTTGATTTTGCAGGGATGTGCAGCCTGAATCTGCTGAGACTGGCAATCATAGTCGTAAACAGTCCAAATTCCTTTAGGGGCAGCTAATAGACGGGCATCTTCACAGGCGGCAAGGATTTTTTCTTCATCGAAAGTGGCAGCTTTTTGCAGTCCGGCATAGCGTCGGGTTTCTTTCGCATCTATGGCGAGGAGCGGGGCATTATAGACAGGCATAATCTCACTACCTTAAAATTTTTTTACTGTTTCACGTGAAACAATAGCATTTTTTTGCATTTCATATTATTATATAGGTATGCTTATTTTTAGATGAATAGAAGTTTACATCTGTCCAATAAGTAACCCTTAATGTAACAATTATACTTACTTTATTTGGAATATACAAGAGTTACTGTAACCATACTCAACAGAAAAGAAAGTGGTGAAAGATTTTGGCAAAGATTATCGCGATTGCCAATCAAAAGGGTGGTGTGGGCAAAACCACTACCTCTGTAAATTTGGCAGCTTGTATGGCCGCTAAGAAAAAAAAGATCTTGCTGGTGGATTGTGATCCACAGGGAAATGCCAGCAGTGGCTTTGGGGTGGAGAAGTCTGCCTTGGATAAGACGATCTATCACGTGTTGATTGACAATGTGCCGATAAAGGATGTACTGCAAAAGACAGAATTTAAGGTTGATATTTTGCCGGCTAATATTGAACTGGCTGGCGCCGAGGTGGAGCTTGTTGCCGCTATATCCCGGGAAACAAGATTAAAAAGAGCCTTGGATGCTGTGCGGGAGGAATACGATTATATCCTGATTGATTGTCCACCGTCCTTGGGCTTGTTAACACTGAATTCCCTAGCTGCAGCTGATTCGGTTATTATGCCGATTCAGTGTGAGTTCTACGCTTTGGAAGGTGTTGCCCAGCTGATGCGCACGATTGAGTTGGTTCGTAATAATCTCAACGCAAATTTGGCAGTGGAGGGCGTGGTGATGACCATGTACGATTCCCGGACAAAACTGGCGGAGCAAGTTGTAGATGAAGTGCGTAATAGTTTTGATACAGTCGTATATAAGACGATGATTCCCCGTAACGTACGTTTGAGCGAAGCACCTTCATTTGGTCAGCCTATTCTTTATTATGACAAGAAATCCAAAGGCGCAGAGGTGTATATGAAACTGGCGAAAGAGGTGATTGCCCGTGGCTAAAAAGGGTGGCTTGGGCAAAGGTTTAGGCGCTTTTGGCCTGGGAAAAGCCAAAGTGGAAGCAGATGGTCATGAGAAGCAACAGGTTGCTATTGCATCGATTAAGGCAAATCGCTATCAGCCTCGTATGGAGTTTGATGAGGGTGCTTTAGAGGAACTTAAGGAATCCGTTAAGGAGTTTGGGGTCTTACAGCCCCTGCTCGTACGGAAAATGCCAGATGGGACTTATGAACTGATTGCAGGAGAGCGTCGGCTGCGCGCTGCTAAATTGGCGGGTTTGACAGAAGTTCCAGTGGATGTCCGGGAATTTAATAATGAAGAAATTGCGCAGATTGCACTGATTGAAAACATTCAGCGGGAAAATTTGAACGCAATGGAAGAAGCCAAAGCCTATGAGCGCTTGATGAAAGAGTTTAGCCTCACGCAGGAAATCGTGGCTAAGAAGGTGGGGCGCAGCCGTTCCCATATTGCAAACTTCCTGCGCTTGTTGAATCTTTCTGAACAGGTGCAGGCTTATGTGGCTAATGGATCTCTTTCCATGGGGCAGGCTAAACCCTTGCTGGCTTTGGAGAATAAGGAACTGCAGCTGGAAGCTGCTGATTGTATTCAGAACAGGGACCTTTCTGCACGTCAGTCTGAACAGTTAGTCAAGAAACTGCTGGATAATCCAGCTTTGCTGAAGGAACAGGCTGGGAAACCGGATACAAAGAAAAATCAGGATCAGGATGTGTTTATCCGGGATGCAGTAGATCAGCTGACGCAGATGTTCGGTACGCAGGTGCGGATTCAAACGGGGAAGAAGAAAAGTAAGCTGGAAATCGAATTTTATTCGCATGAGGATTTGGAACGTATTATGGGGACGATGTTGGAACGCCAGCAAAGTACAAAACAAGCGAAAATGGATGCGTTACGGCAGTTTTCGCAAACGGGGAAGTTTACAGTCTAAACGATTAGGGAGTTTTGGTTGACGAATGGATATGAAATTTTTTATGAAATTCATGGCAGATAATATGCCCTTTATTGTGTTGTTTATGGCCGTTGTCCTGTTGATTATGCTATGTATTATGATCAAACAGGCATGGTCTCTGAGTTATATGAAGAAACGTTATCGTAAGATGATGAGTGGTGTAGACGGGGATAATCTGGAGCGCTTACTGCTGGGACATATCGATGAGGTACGTCATGTGGTGGAGGAAAATCAGCGCTTGGATAATGAAAACCGCCGTATAAGTGAACTTTTGAATATGGCGGTTACCCGGGTGGGCATGGTGCGTTTCCGTGCCTTTGAGGATATGGGGAGCGATTTGAGTTATGCAGTAGCATTATTGGATGCGCATAACAATGGTGTGGTGTTTTCCAGTATTTTTGGTCGTGAAGATTCCCGCAGTTATGCTAAACCCATTGAAGATGGTAAATCTACGTATCCTATGACGAAGGAAGAAGAGCAGGCTTTGCGCGAAGCTATGGGCAAGGCTAAGTAAACATAATATGGAGAAAGGAAGGCTTCTAAATGTCAGCAGAAAAAGATGTTAGCAAGACTGCTGCTGAGGAATATACAATCAAATTTATCCCTCCCCAGAGTGGAGATGTCAAAACAATTCGTCTGCCACGAAATCTTTTCAAATATGGTGTAATTTCTTTACTGGCGGGAGCGTTGCTTTTTGTGGGCGCTTTTAGCTACGCTGTTTATAGTACTTTTGCCAACCGTAATGGCGCGGCAGAAATTGAAGACCTGCGGCAGGTCAATAGTATTCAGCAGGAGCAGCTCCTGCAATTGGCGAAAAAAGCAAACAATCTGCAGGAAGAAATGAATCAGCTGAAAAAACTGGAAGAAGACATCCGTCGGCTGTCGGGGGCGCAGCCTATGCAGGAGAACACACAAGATAATGGCGGTAACAGTCAGGGGGTAGATCCTGCTACCCATGATGGTCAGGGAGGGCCTTTGAATATCCCTACGGTTCAGAATGTAAATGATACCTTATCTGTTGTAGAGCAGGGGTTAGCCCAGCGCCGTCAGTCTTTGACAGCTTTGAAAGAAGAGTTAAGTCAGCGTCAGCAGGCTTTGGGGTTATCTGTAGTATCGTTGCCGGGGGGGACAACGCCATCCATATGGCCTGCTCGGGGCGTTGTCAGCTCCCCTTATGGTCTGCGCTGGAATGGTTCAGATTTTCATCCTGGCATTGATATTGCAAATGATATGGGCACACCTATCCTGGCTACGGCAGATGGTACTGTAAGGGTGGCCGGTTGGAATGACGGGGGCTATGGCAATATGGTGGATATTGACCATGGCAATGGAATCATGACTCGTTATGGTCATGCCATGCAGGTAGCAGTAACTGCTGGCCAGCATGTACATCGGGGACAGGTTATCGCTTATATGGGCAGTACGGGCTTTTCCACTGGTCCACATGTACACTATGAAGTACGTATCAATGGTCAGCCAGTAAATCCGTCGGCATATTTGCATTAAAAGTATTATGTATACTTGTTCGATTTGAAGTACTGCAGGAAAAAATAAAGTATTCCTGTATACCGTAAAAAAATACATAACATAACAAAAGCATTATAATATAAAAAGCTTTATGCATTTCGTGCATAAGGCTTTTTTATTGCGTTTTTAAGTATAACTTATTTGTCACTATGTAAACTTAAACTTTTATAAAAATACAAATAAAAGAATAAATATACATTATATAAGGGATGAATAAGGATATTTCCGATAAATTTTTGCATAATTTATGAATTATAGCTTATTGACACTGATTTACAACTTTTTTATAATATAAATTACGTTGTAATGAAAATACATTAAGAGCGTACAAAAGTATAAAATTTTGTATACATTCGCAAAGGAGCGACCGCTATGTGCAGGATTGGTTCAATTAAGAGTAAAGTGCCTATTCAACCTTCCAAAGCCCTTCACCTGATGCTGCCTCAGCAGGAGGGGCATGACAATTCGGGCTTTGCCATGGTCATGCAGGATCTGTATGGAATCTTCTCTAATTATAAGGATAAACCCCTTCTTTCCCTGGCTTGTACACAACGGGGGGCACAACTGGTAGAAGAATATATGGATGCACATAACTTTGTTCCTTTGGCGGAATGGATTCCTATACCGGATAAGCAGCCGGGACTGGATATTAAAGCAATGCCGTATTATATCTTTCGGAATTATGACTATCCAGAGGAAGCTGGTCATATGACTAAGGAAGAAAAAGAAGATCTTCTTCTGGATACACGTTTAGCCTTGCGTAAGATTCTTACGGAAAATCATGCAGGTTTTGTATATTCTTTTTGGCCAGATGTATTGACGTTGAAGGAAATCGGTGATCCTCGTGATATTGCGACTTATTTTCACCTTTGGGATGATAATGGCTGCCTGGTAGCCAAGTCCATTGTAGCGCAGTGCCGTCAAAATACGAATTATGATATCGTGCGCTATGCAGCTCATCCTTTTTTCCTGCAGGGGTATACACTTTGTGCTAACGGGGAAAATACCTTCTATACCAAGAATAAGGAATTTCAATCATCCTTGCATCGCGGGTATATTGGTTTTGAATCGGATTCCCAATGTTTTCTGAACACACTCCATTATGTTCATCATGAGCTGAAATGGCCTTTGACTTATTATAAGCATGTGATTACCCCGCTGCCTTTTGAAGAATGTGAGAAACGGGAAGATAAGGAGGTTCTCACGGCAATTCGACAGTCCTTGGCTAATTTGGAAATCAATGGACCCAATACGGTTATTGGTGTTTTGCCAGACTGTCGTATGATTACCTGCTGTGATTCCAAGAAACTTCGTCCGGTGGTGGTGGGCCGTGATGAAAATATGGTGGCTATATCTTCGGAAGTTTGCGGTATTAATGAAATTATGCCCAATCGTGATCAGTCGCAGGATATCTATCCCAATGAACGGGAAATCGTGGTCATTGATAATGACTTGGAGGTACAAAGATGGAAGCAGTGAAAACACAGGAAATTGGCATCAATGATCTGCCTTGGAAAATCGAATACGATGCCAGCCGTTGCACCATGTGTGGCAGCTGTGTGACTGGTTGTTCCTTTAAGGCCATCAAGGTAGAGGTTCAGAAACAGTCCCTAACCATTTCAGAAGACAGTCAGCCCGTACCGAAACATACGCATGTGGCCCGTCCTGTGATTAAACAGGTAGCAAGCCTTACGGATTTTTGCCGGGGGTGTGGCATGTGCGAAAAAATCTGCCCGAACAATGCAATTCGCCCTGTACGGAACCCGGATACGCGCAGGACTTTGCTTTCCAAGGATAATGGTCCGATTAAGCGCGGTGGGCGGACCAATCTTAATGCTCAACGGACTCTGGATAGTATTGTGGTGGGGCGTATTTCGCAGATGACCGATCCGTCACTGGATGCTGCCAGACATACTTTTGATATTCGTGCGCCCTTTGGCCGGGTACTGCCCGCCAAAGATCTGCCGTTTACCGTTGAGGATGGGAAACTGGTTCAGAAAACAAAGACGCCGCCAGTGGACTGGATATATCCCTTGATTTTTTCGGATATGTCCATTGGGGCTCTGTCCACCCGTGCCTGGGAAGCCGTGGCATTGGCTGTCGGGTATCTCAATGAAAAATGTGGTTTGCCGGTACGGATGAGTTCTGGTGAAGGTGGTATGCCGGTAAAGCTCTTAGAATCGGAATACCTTAAATATTTTATCATTCAGATTGCTTCCGGTCATTTTGGCTGGAACCGTATTATCAAGGCTATGCCCCATATGGTTACGGACCCTGCAGGAATTTTGATCAAAATTGGCCAGGGGGCAAAACCTGGTGATGGAGGTCTTCTTCCCAGTGCGAAGGTAGCTGAGCATGTACAGGCTATTCGTGGGGTACCCAAGGCAACGCTGGCTTCACCGCCGAATCATCAGGGGCTTTATTCCATTGAAGAATCTGTACAAAAAATGCATTTATCGATGAATGCCGCTTTTGGTTTCCGGGTTCCCGTAGCCATTAAGTGTGCAGCCTCTGCTACATCGGTATCGGTATACAATAATCTGCTGCGTGATCCCTATAAGATTTGCGGTGGATTCTTCCTGGATGGTATTCAGGGGGGGACAGGTGCTGCTAACGAGGTTTCCTTGGATCATACGGGACATCCTGTTGTTTCCAAGATTCGTGACTGCTATCTGGCTGCAGTCAGACAGGGATTGCAGGGGCAGATTCCCCTATATGGTGGCGGCGGTATTGGCATGACAGGGAATGCTGCTGCCGATGCCTTCAAATTGATGTGTTTGGGCGCTAATGGTGTATTTGTTGGTAAAGTACTGATTCAATTGTTGGGTTGTGTTGGTAATGAGCAGGGGCGTTGTAATTCCTGTAATACGGGTAAGTGTCCCATGGGGATTTGCACGCAGGATCCTCGTCTGGTCAAGCGGCTGGATATCGACAAGGGTGCGCAGAAAATCGTTGATTATGTGCTGGCCTTTGATGCAGAACTTAGGAAGCTTATGGCACCAATCGGTAATAGCTCTTTGCCGATAGGGCGCAGTGATGCCTTGGTCTCCACGGACAAGGCCGTGGCCGATCAGTTGGGCATTCAGTATGTATGTTGATAGGGGGATAGCGTAATGTTCAAGATTGATACGATGAAGGGACATGACCGTATGTCCACCCAGGATTTGCTGCTGGCGATTGAAGAGGCTGTGCATCAAGGGGAAACGGAATTTGAAGTTGCCGCATCTGGCCAACATGATATTGGCGGTCCGTTATGGCATCCGGAAGGAAAGACACTGCATTTTCATGTAACCAATGCCGGTCAACGTGTAGGCTCCATGTGTCTACCCGGTACGGAGATTGTCGTAGATGGAGCAACTTCAGCGGATGTGGGCTGGCTTAATGCCGGCGGTATCATTACGGTTAAGGGAGATGCGGGTGATACAGCCGGTCATTGCTCTTCTGGGGGCAAGATTTTTATTGGCGGCCGCAGTGGTACGCGTACCGGGTCTTTGATGAAACATGATCCGCTCTATGAAGAACCAGAATTATGGATTCTTAAGAATACCGGGTCTTTTTCCTTTGAATTTATGGGCGGCGGTAGAGCCGTAGTCTGTGGTTATGACAGTGCGGAGTTTACATCTGTTCTTGGTGAACGTGCCTGTGTCGGTATGGTCGGCGGTGTGGTTTATGTTCGTGGGAACGTGGACGATTATCCTACCGATATCAAATGCCTGCCCCTTGAAGATGAAGATATTACTTTTCTACAGGACGGTTTGGATGATTTTCTGGTTCATATCGGACAGCAAAAGCTAAAAGTAGAACTTACGAACTGGGATGAATGGCAGAAGCTTATACCCTTGACCTTTACTGAAAAAGAAGCCAGAAGAAACAATCGACCGACGATGCAGTCTTTTCGTATAAATGATTGGGTAAAGGGGGGGATTTTCAGTGATGTTGCCCATGATGATTTCATGGTACATAATACCTTGTCCACAGGTCTTTACCGTTTACGGGTTCCCCGCTGGGATAATGAAAAGTTTGCTGCACCCTGTGAATTCAACTGTCCTACCGGTATCCCGACGCAGCGCCGTTTTGATTTGATTCGTCAGGGGCGGTTGGACGAGGCATTCCAGTTGGAGTTGGAATATACGCCTTTTCCAGGTTCTGTCTGCGGTTCTGTCTGCCCTAATCCTTGTATGGATGGTTGTACGCGTGGTGGGATTGATGAACCCATCCAAATTGGTGATTTAGGTTATCGTTCTGCATTTTTGCCTGTACCTAAGCCAGAAGTTCAGACCGGTAAAAAAATTGCTGTAGTGGGCGGTGGTGTTGCAGGCCTTTCCGCTGCTTGGCAATTAGCCCGTAAAGGTCATTGTGTTACGGTTTATGATGAGGCAGAACACATTGGTGGCAAGCTGGAACAGGTAATTCCTCGGGGCCGATTGTCCCATGAACTTTTGGAAGCGGAGCTCAAGCGCATTGAAAATGTGGGTGTGAAATTTGTTTCCCAATGCAGGATAGATAAGGAACAATTTGCTCAGTTGCGAGACGAGAATGAGGCGGTTATTGTAGCTACAGGTGGCACTAAATCCCGTTTCTTTCCCTGGGAAGGGGCTGACCGCTTAACTATGGGGCTGGAATATCTCAAGGCCATTAACCGGGGAGAAAAACCAAAAACTGGTAAGCATGTGGTCGTTATTGGTGCGGGTAACTCTGGTATGGATACCTGCCGTGGTGCTTATGAAATGGGAGCGGAAACGGTAATTGCCGTGGATGTGCAGAAACCAGCAGCTTTCCAGGAGGAAATCGACTATGTCGAGTCCTTGGGGGGAAAGATCCTATGGCCTTTCTTCACCAGTAAGATTACTGCTGAGGGTGTTTATGCCAATGATGGCACGTTTATCCCCGCTGACCAGGTTATTGTGTCTATTGGTGAAGAGCCGGAGTTGGATTTCTTGCCAGAAGATGAGGGGATTGCGTTTTTCCGTAAAAACTGGCTGGTACCGAAAGCGGATCAATCTATCGCCAAAGGCGTATTTACTGCTGGAGATACCATTAAGCCTGGCCGTTTGACAGATGCTATTGGTAGTGGCCGTAAAACTGCTTATTATGTTGACCGGTATGTGATGGGACAGGAAATGATGGCTTTTCCACAAAAAAAACAGATTCCTGCTGGCCGTTTGTCTAAGGCCTATTTTGATAAATGTCATCATTGTCTATTGGGGGATCCTGTAGATGATCATGCCCGCTGTTTGAGTTGTGGCACCTGCCGGGATTGTAAGATGTGTTTAGAATCCTGTCCGGAGAAGGCCATTACCCGTATTGAGAAGGAAGATGGCAGCTGGGAATATGTATCGAATCCGGATAAGTGTATCGGCTGTGGTATCTGTGCTGGTGTTTGTCCCTGTGGTGTATGGAGCATCGAGGATAATTCAGAACCGATAAATATGTATTCTACAGGTGCTAAGGCATAACGAGGTGAAACAAGCCATCAATCTTATCAGATGAAAAAACGGGATAGCCGTGTTATAATGGCATAAAATGTTTCACGTGAAACAAATAAGCCACGTTAGTTGTTTTGCTAACGTGGCTTATTTGTTCTAACTTTGTTTATTTTGCCCGAGTTACGTTATCCCCATAAATGGTCTTGAAATCATCCCGCATAGATACAGGAATCCAACCATATTTTTCACAGGATGCCCGCATCTTTTCTGCTTTTTTCGGATTCCCTAATTCTCTCTCCGTGTCGTCACATAAGAGGGAGAAAGCGAGAGCCTTATATTTATTGTTGGTGATGGTGTAATTAAACATGCTGGAGTCACCGGAGGAGTTGCCGAAAGCTAAAACAGGCTGTTGCCCAATTTCTCGAGCAATGTTGGAAACTTTATTCATCTTTACGTCCTTTAACGTAAATTCGCCGCGGACGAGTTCATCGTTTTTGGTATAAAGATAATCCAGCCCGTCTGTATCGCCCTGATGGGAGGCTAAATTCCATACATCAGTGCCAATGATGTTGTCCTTATCAATGGGCATGATCCCATCAGTCAGGATGCGCAGGGCCTGTCGGTCGGAGCCGGAAACTACAAATATCTTGAAATTATTGGCATGTAAATAGGAAACAACTTCGACCATTGGCAGGTAGAAGGAGTCTCCACGTTTCAGATTATTCATACCCTCAGCAGGGGTTTGCATGAATTTTTTTACGTAAGCCTCGTACTCGGGTAAAGTCATCCCCGAAAATACCGAAGCTTGAGACTTCGCTTCTTTACGTTCCATATCTGCAGGAATTCCTGATTTATAGATGGCATCTTTTACAACTTTTGCATATTCTCTGTCTTCTGCTTTGGGGGTAAAATTAGGGTCATTGAGCGCCCGGTCCAGGTACATCATCCATTCAAAATAGGAGGGGGTTGTTTCACAAATCAGTGTGCCGTCTAAATCGAAAACGGCAACCCGATCTTTTACGGGAATAAAATTCCTGCTTTTGGGGTTGGTGATATCTTTTACGTAATTGGTAAGTGCCTGATAGGATGCAGAATCCTTATTCCAATAGCGGAAATTTGTGCCTTTCTGATTTACGGAAATTTGTGCTAATTCTGCCCTGGTAGCAGCTTCTGTGGTGTTGGATGCTGACATAATACCCAAGCTAAGGGTTGCTGCCAGTACGGCAGCGCAGAGTTTTTTACTACGCATAAAAAATACCTCCCTAAAAAGATTGAAGAACATTACATGTTATTTGTATTCGCTTATGGGTGGAAATATCCTTTTTATGAGGACAGTTTTTTAGAAGATTATTTCCTTTTTATATTAGGACGAATAATGTTGCACGTGAAACAAGCCTCTGTAATTTGCACGTTACAGAGGCTTGTTTTTAGCTTATTTGCCACTCAGCATGGCTTCCTGTATCATCTTTATGAACCAAAAGTTGATTGTCTATTTCCAGTTTTAGTTCGGATACATGGGAGATAATGCCAATGAGTTTATTGCTGTTTGATAGGCGTTTTAATACTTTTACGGCTTGATTGCGGGAGTGATCATCAAGGGAACCAAATCCTTCGTCAATGAACATGATATCCAAGTGGATGGTGGCAGTATTCGCTTGGATCTGGTCGGATAAACCCAATGCCAGGGACAAAGCCGCCATAAAGGACTCTCCCCCCGAGAGGGTCTTAATATCTCGTTCCTGCCCTGTGACGGTAGAGTAAACCTTAAGGTCGAGGCCGCGATTCTTTCCTTGTCCTGCATCCTCAACAGGCATCAAGCGTAACTCGAATTGCCCTGCTGACATCTCGGCAAAGCGGTAATTGGCGGCTAGAAGAATTTGTTGGAGATAGTATCGTTGGACGAATGTTTCAATGTCCATATGGCTGCCTGTCAGTTTGCCGGAAAGGCGGTTGTATAGGTTTTCGATGCAAGTGACCTGTGTAAGCTTGTTGCTGCGGCTGTTCATAAGTTCGTCCAGTGCTTTCATAATGCCTGCATTATGCTGGGATATTTGTTGCAGTGTTTTTAATTGTTCTCCTAAATTTTGCCATTGCGCATTAAGTGCAGTTTGCCGCTCCGCTAATATGGTTAGATCAGGACGCTTCTTTCCCTGGATAATTTTTAGCTGGGCTTCTTTCTGTCCATGAATTCGCTGACACGAAGCCTGGTATTTTTGATATTGGTTTTGTTTATCTTCACCGTCCTGGGCAGAGTATTCTGCAGTCAGATTTTTCCATTGTGCTTCAGTCATTTTTTTTGTGGTGCAATTTTTCTGATATTCAGCATAAAAGGTCTTTTGAGCAGCTTGTTGCTGTGGAATCTTGGCTTCACAATCCTTAATGATGGTTGAAGCTTCTTGATGGGCCTTTTGGGCCTCGATAAGAGTTGTTTCCGCTTTTTTGGTCATTTCTTGTGCTTGTTGAAGCTGTTTTTTTCCTTCCTGCAATGCGCTTTCTGCTTCGTCAAGAGATAGATAGGCTTGTTGTGTTTTCAAGGTTTCTACTTGGCTATTTAACGTCTGCCATTGGGTTTCCAGTTTTCTGTGTACCTTGTCTGCGCTTTGCGCTGCTTTTTCCAGTTTATCAATACGTTCTCCACTACTGGCTAATTTCTCTTTTAGTTCATGGAATTCTGCTGTTTCCTTTGTATATTTTTGTAGATTTCGCTGAATGATACCCTGCCAGTTTTTTAATTCCTCTGCGATGACAGAAAGGCTGGTATCTGCGGCTATTTTTGCTTCCTGGAGACTGGTGGTGAATTTATCTTTGGCCGATTGATATTGATTGGTGAGATTCCTGTAGTTCGTTAGGGCTTCACTGGTTTTTTGGGCAGCTTCATTCTGTTGGGTATTGAGACGGTGTACTTGTTTCTGCAAATCTTCTAATGCCTGCCGTTCCAGCGGCTGTTCTTCGGCGGTCAGGATATGGGGGTGCGGATGATTTATGGACCCGCAGACAGGACAGGGGGTTTTCGGTTCCAGGGTAGCTGCTAAGAGGCCTGCCTGAGCGTTCAAGAAAATACGTTGGGCATGTTCAAAGGTATCCCGCTTCTGCTGGTATTTGCTTTCTGCCTGTTGGAATGCTTTCTGGACTAGGCTTGCTTCATTTTGAGCGATTAGCTTTTTCTCTTTTAAGTCGGCAAGTTCCTGTTGTTGTTGTTGCCATGCCACTATTTTTTCTTGCTTAGCAGTCCATTTCTGTTTCTGGGCTTCTGCAGAGGATAATTCTTGGAAGCGTTTATGCCAATGCGTTACTTCCTCCTTAAAATATGCCAATTTTTTTTGCGCCAATTCTTTTTCCGTTTTTGACGCAGTAGATTGAGCTTTAGCAGCTGTAGATGCTGCCGTTAAATCGGCAATGGTTGCAAAATTTCTTTTTGCTGTATCGACTTTTGTCTGCAATGCTGCAAAAGCAGCAAGTTCGTAATCGTAGTTTTTTTTCATGGCCTGACTTTTAATGCAAGCTTTTTCTTCAGCAGATTTTAATTGGGGGAGGCGGGCTGCTTCCTGTTCTTTTTGGGTCAGGGTATTCTGCAGTAGTTTCGCCTTTTCCATGTAAAGATTATAAGCCGATTTTATCTGGTGTGCATCCATGATGGCATGCGCAAGTTGTGCAGCTTTTTTCTGTTGATCCTGTTGTGCTAGAAGGTCTTGTTCCTGTTCTGCTATTTTGTCTAAATCTGCATAGGCACTCTCGAGAATCTTTCCTGCAGTGTATTGCGAAATACTTTGCTCTCTTTCTGCGGAGAGCAAAGTGTATTTCTCTCTGAGTTTTTTTTCCTGCTGGGCAAGTTCTTCGCATAGCGGGGGCAGTTCTATCATTAGTTTTTCCATGACGGCGATGGAAGGTTTCTCAGTTTTGCTTATGCTTTCGGTTATTTTTCGCACGCAATGAGCAGCCGGGCTGTCGGCAGGAAACTGGATGTCTTCAGCTTTTATTTTGCAACGCAGCAGGAGTTTGTCGATCTCCCCTTGAGCGGCCTTATTTCGTTCTTTCAGGTTATCAATAATCTTTTGAAAGATATCGGTATTGAATAGCTTGCGGAAAATTTCTTTTTTTGTTGTTGAGTCGGTGCGCAGAATTTCCATAAATTCGCCTTGGGCAATCATGCCTACTTGCATGAATTGTTCCTTGGTTAAGCCGATAATTTCCTGCAGCTTATAGTTGATTTCGTTATTCTTACCATTGAACGCCATGCCGTTCGGCAGTGTTAAGTTTATGGTTTCCTTGACAGGGATATCCTCGCCTTGTCCTCGTTTTCTTTTGCGTAAATGGGCTGGGGAACGATAAATGGTATATACCTGCAGGCCATTATCGCTGACTTCACTGAACGTCAGTTCGACAAAGGGGACGATATCCCGGCTGACAAACTGACTTTGCATGTCATTGCCGGTTTTTTTATTGATATTGGAGCTATTTTCTCCGTATAACGCATAGACAAGGGCATCAAAGATAGTGGTCTTGCCTGCTCCGGTATCGCCTGTAATAAGAAAAAGGCTTTGGTTAGGGCGGTTAAAGTCGATGTGGGTTTTCGCTCCATAGGAGCCAAAGGCCTGTAAGGTAAGGGTTATTGGTTTCATGACTGGTCATTACCTCCCTGTGTCTGTTGTATTTCATTGATGATTTCTGCAAGTAGTTTTTCTTCTTCGTCATCAATACCGGTTAAGAAAGTTTTGCATAGATCAAAGGGGGAAAGTATGTCTTGGGCGGTAATCTTTTGCTGATAATTAACCCCTTGCTGTCCTTCACGTTTGATTTCCAAAAGGTTTGGAAAAGCTTCCCTGAGACGATCCTGCATATCGAATACATCTAAATCTTTTTTATCGGTTAAGGTAATACTGACATAATCCATGGAGGCTTGAGCAAGGACATTCTTGAGTGTACCTTTTATCCTGCGTACAGGATGTAATGGCTTTAAGGGAATAAAACTGGTTGTAATATTACCCTTTTCGGCTAAATTGACTTCAATAATACCTTTGTCTTGGTCTGCTTCGCTGACCGAACAGGCCATAGGTGTTCCGCAATAGCGATAACAATCTTGGCCATTAAGTTTTTGGGCCTTATGGATGTGGCCCAGGGCTGCGTAATCGAACGGTTCTAAAACATCTCCTTTTACCGCATCAATGTTACCTACGGTGATAATTTCCGAATCGCAGCGAATTATTTCGTCTACATTGCCGCCGGTGGAAATGTAGAATTGGTGGCTTACCAGTACATTTCGCTGGGCTTGGTCGATTGTTTCACGTGCAACAAGAGTGTGGAGGGCAGCATCGTAGGAGAGGTTATTACCATTTTCATCCTGTCCGGTAATGCACTTTATCATGGACGGTTTAACGAAGGGGAGCAAATAGAAAGTAATGGGACCGTATGCATCGTTAAGAATAATTTTAGCGATATGCTCATCTTCTTTCATCGGTGGAAGACCAATCAGATGAATTTTATGACTGGTCAGTAACTGACGAAATAAATTGACACGCTGAGCACTGTCGTGGTTGCCAGAAATCAACATGATTTCCGTTTCGGGAATTGTTTGGTGAAGTTGGGTAATAAAACTGTCAAATAGACTTACGGCCTCTGCAGAGGGAATGGCCTTATCGTAGATATCTCCAGCGATGATCACCGCATCAGGCTGGCGTTCCTGGGCTTTTGCGATGATTTGCGTTAATATATGTTTCTGGTCAGTAAGTAAATCATGATTTATCAGCTTTAGGCCGATATGCAGGTCAGAAAGGTGAAAGAATTTCATGGGTAAACCTCCTGTACAATAAATGCTTCATCTATTATACCGCGAATTTTGCATGCGAAAAAGCCAGCCCAAGGGGAGCGGGCTGGCCTTCTCTGATGTGATGTTGTGTTATGGAAAGGAAGAGAGAATATACAATATTTATACAGTCTCATCTCTTCGATTTGATAATATTATGCCATAGTAAAATGCATCTGTAAAATATGGTTTTTTGATAAGGTTATAACTTTTTCCTATAAGAATATGCTATACTTAAGCAAGAAGATGGGATAGGATAATTATGAGGTGAGAATGATGACATTAATACAAATGCGTTATTTTTATGAGGTTTGTCAGTGGCAGAATATCACAAAAGCGGCGGAGCATCTGCATGTTTCTCAGCCGACGATCAGCGTAGCCATGCAGACCTTAGAGGCAGAAACAGGATTGAATCTTTTTCATCGTGAAGGAAGAAAGATAATCATTACCAATGAAGGCAGTAAATTACTTGGTAAAGTCAAACACATTTTGGATCAAATTGACCAGCTGGATGATGAGATTCAGGATATGGCACATAACCGCAATCATATTCGCATGGCGATGCCTTTGCAATTAGGGACACAATTTTTGCCGCGGGTATTGGGGGAATTCCGTGCAGTGCATCCGGAAATTCGCTTGGATATTATTGAGTCTGGAGGAATATCGGCACTTCATATGGTGGAAGAGGAAAAATTGGATATTGCTTTTACGAATTATGAAGCTGGGTTTAGCCAGAAGCTGAATTATGAAAAGCTTTTTGCCTGTGAATGCTGTTTGGTGACTAGTCCGGACAACCCGCTGGCAGTTAAGGAATCCATCCAATTGGCAGATGTGCTGCAAGAACCGTTGGCTTTACTGGATAGCAGTTTTTTTGTTTATCGTATGGTACATGATATGTATGCTAAGGAAAATCAGAAACCGAAGGTTGTGCATTATTCGCCTTATCTGCATACCATCAAAAATCTTGTTCGGGCGGGAATCTGTAGTACTTTTTTGACGAGGCAGGCTGTTTTAGAACGGGATGATTTGGTCATTATACCTATGGAGAAGCCTTTCTATATCAATTCTGGGATCGTTACAAAAAAAGGACGTCAGGTTTACGATGATGAGCGCTTATTGATTAAATATCTTAAGGAAATTACTCGTAGCTGCTGATTTTATAGGCTGGATTGTAAAACGTACCTTCCAGCCTATGCCAAAAAGTATAAATTTACTGAAAATAACAGCTAGACTTATAAAAATAGCATAAATAAAAAATAATAAAAACATTGACAAAGCAATTGTGCGATGTTATATTATAAGTGTGCTCGAACACAGAAGCTTTTAGAAATACAAAATCTACAAACAAAGAAGCGAGGTTAGTACACAATGACAATGGGTTCCTCTAATGTAGCGGAGAAGAAGATCTCCAGTGCATTTATCTATTTCTTTGGTTCGTTTGGTGGTATTCTTTTTGGCTATGATATCGGTGTAATGACTGGTGCGCTGCCCTTTCTGCAGACGGATTGGGGACTGACAGGCAACGCTGGTATTATTGGCTGGATTACGTCTTCTGTAATGTTCGGTGCTATATTTGGTGGTGCATTGGCAGGACAGCTTTCCGATAAACTGGGACGGCGTAAGATGATTCTCTTATCAGCACTTATTTTTGTTGTTGGTTCTATTTTGTCTGGACTTGCTCCTCATGACGGGTCCCTGTATTTGATTGCTGTCCGCGTGCTTTTAGGCTTAGCGGTTGGTGCAGCTTCAGCCTTGGTACCGGCTTATATGTCGGAAATGTCGCCTGCTCGTCTTCGTGGCCGGCTCTCTGGAATCAATCAGACCATGATTGTGTCCGGTATGCTCCTTTCTTATGTAGTTGACTTTTTATTAAAGGATATGCCGGAAACCATTGCCTGGCGATTGATGCTGAGTCTGGCAGCAGTACCTGCGATTATTCTTTTCTTAGGTGTTCTCAGACTTCCGGAATCTCCACGTTTTTTAGTGCGCCATGGAAAAATCATGGAAGCTCGTCAGGTTTTAGGCTATATTCGTGAGAAACATGAAGTAGAAGCTGAACTTCGTGATATCCAGGAGACTGCTCAGGAGGAAACCGCTGCTCAGGCGAATACATCTCTGCGGACGCTTTTCTCGGACAAATATCGGTATCTGGTTACTGCTGGTGTCGGTGTAGCTGCATTTCAGCAGTTTCAGGGTGCAAATGCAATTTTCTATTATATTCCGTTGATTGTTGAACAGGCTACGGGTCAGGCTGCAAGCTCTCAGCTGATGTGGCCGATTATTCAAGGGATTTTGCTGGTATTGGGCTCTCTGGTATTCCTGGCCGTTGCCGATCGTTTCAATCGTCGCACGCTGCTGACCCTGGGGGGGACGGTTATGGGACTTTCCTTTATCCTGCCGGCCGTAATCAATAGCATTGTGCCGGATACTGATCCCATGATGATTGTTGGTTTCCTCTGTGTGTATGTTGCTTTTTACTCCTTTACTTGGGCCCCTTTGACCTGGGTAATTGTTGGTGAAATATTCCCCTTGGCAATTCGCGGCCGGGCTTCCGGCATGGCTTCCTCCTTTAACTGGATTGGTTCCTTCCTGGTTGGCTTGCTCTTCCCTATTATGACCGCAAGTATCTCTCAGGCCGCAGTTTTTGCCATCTTTGGCTGTATCTGTCTTTTGGGTGTTGCTTTTATCCGTACCTGTGTACCGGAAACTCGTGGTGCAACATTGGAAGAAATTGAAGCTGCAGGTATTGCCCATGGTAAAGAAAAGGAAGCATGCCCGGCGACTGATTTGGGCTAATATAACCATCATCATTTAGGAGGCTTTGGTTATGGATTTGGTAAAAAATGCGGCAAGTATCGAAAGCGGTGCTACGGCGTTGGGGGTAGAACTTGGTTCTACGCGTATAAAGGCTGTGCTCGTGAACGATAAATGCGAAACGTTGGCAACTTCCAGCTTTGAATGGGAAAATCAATTGGTGGATGGTATTTGGACATACGAAATGTCTGAAGCCTGGAAGGGAATACAGACCTGTTTTAAGGAGCTGGCGGCAGATGTCAAGAGCCGTTATCATGTATCCTTGACCCAGATTGGTTCCATTGGCATCAGCGCGATGATGCATGGATATTTGCCCTTTGATAAAGAGGGAAAGCAATTAGCGCCTTTCCGTACCTGGCGCAATAACATAACGGGGGAAGCGGCAGATAAGCTGACGGAAAAGTTATCCTTCAACATTCCCCAGCGTTGGAGTATTGCGCATCTTTACCAAGCGATCCTAAATGGTGAGGACCATGTAAAAGATATCGATTTTATGACTACCTTGGCAGGTTATATTCATTGGCAGCTTTGTGGAGAAAAGGTTTTGGGTGTAGGCGATGCATCAGGGATGTTCCCTGTTGATGAAGCTACAGGCGATTATGATGCGAACATGGCCAAAATCTTTATGGGCTTACCGGAAGTGGCAGCTTATCCCTGGAAGCTGACCGATATCCTTCCTAAAGCTTTGCGGGCTGGCGTGGCAGCTGGTCATTTAACGGAGACCGGTGCAAAGCTCCTGGATCCTACCGGGACCTTGCAGGCTGGTGCCTTGATGGCACCACCGGAAGGTGATGCTGGGACAGGGATGGTTTCCACCAATAGTGTGCGTAAGCGTACAGGGAATATCTCTGTGGGGACATCGGCTTTTTCGATGAATGTATTGGATGAACCTTTGAAGAAGGTCCATCGGGATATCGATATTGTCACAACCCCGGACGGTGCAAATGTGGCGATGGTGCATGTGAATAATTGCTCCTCGGATATCAATGCCTGGGTCAATCTTTTTGGTGAGTTTGCGGAGCTTATCGGCCATGGACAAACCCCGGCTAAGCTTTACAGTGTGCTCTTCAATCAAGCACGGCAGGCGGATAAGAATGCTGGCGGGTTAATTAATTATAGCTGCTTATCCGGGGAAAACATTACCCGGGTAGAGGCAGGACGGCCGTTATTTGTCCGTGCGCCTCATAGCAGGATGAATTTGGGCAATTTTATGCTGACGCAGCTTTATGCGGCCTTTGCTCCGTTGAAAATCGGGATGGATATCCTGGTTAAGGAAGAGGGCGTGAAAACCGATGTGATGATTGCTCAGGGTGGATTGTTCAAGACGCCGGTGGTGGGGCAGCAGGTTTTGGCAGATAGTCTGGGGTTACCGATTACCGTTATGGATACAGCCAGTGAAGGTGGTCCATGGGGGATGGCGGTCTTGGCTGTTTATGCCAAAGGCGATGCGAATAAAGAAAGTTTGCCAGATTTTCTGGACAGCAAGGTGTTCAAAGACCCGCAAAGTACCACGCTTACACCAAGTGCTGAAGGTATGAAAGGTTGTCAGGAGTTTATTGACCGTTATCAGGCGGGGCTGTCTCTTGAACAAGAGGCAGGCAAAGTCGTTGCGGATAATTAAGTCGATATAGAAGGGAAGTAGTTCAGATGTTAGAAGTAAAAGATTATGAATTTTGGTTTGTAGCAGGCAGTCAGTTTCTTTATGGTGAAGAACAGCTTAAAAATGTTGAGCGGGATGCTCAGGATATTGTCAATAAGTTGAATGCCAGCGGCAAGCTGCCCTATAAGGTTGTCTGCAAAGGTGTGATGACCACCGCAGATGGAATTACGCAGTTCATGAAGGACGTAAACTATCATGATGAAGTGGCAGGTATCATTACCTGGATGCATACCTTCTCACCGGCCAAAAACTGGATTCGTGGTACGAAGTTGCTGCAGAAACCGCTTCTGCATCTAGCTACCCAGTATCTTAATGAGATTCCCTATGCGACCATTGATTTCGATTACATGAACCTCAATCAGAGTGCCCATGGCGATCGTGAATACGGTTATCTGAACTCCCGTCTGCATATCAATAATAAAATCGTTTATGGTTATTGGGGCGATGAAGAAGTACAGAAAGAAATTGCGGATTGGCAGGATGTGGCTGTAGCTTACAACGAAAGTTTCCATATTCGCGTATGCCGCTTTGGTGATACCATGCGTGATGTGGCGGTTACAGAGGGTGATAAGGTAGAAGCACAGATCCAGCTGGGCTGGACGGTAGACTACTGGCCGGTCGGTGACCTCGTGGAAGAGGTAGATGCTGTATCTGAATCCGATATTGATGTAGAATATAAAAAGCTGGCAGAGATGTATACGTTGAATCCGCAGGAGAATTCACAGGAGAAATTCGAATCATCGGTCCGCTATCAACTGCGCGAATATCTGGGCATCAAGAAATTCCTGGATGACAGAGGCTACAATGCCTTCTGCACCAATTTCCAGGATTTGAAGGGGCTAAAACAACTGCCAGGCTTGGCTGCACAGATGCTGATGCGTGATGGCTATGGTTTTGCGGCTGAAGGGGATTGGAAGCATGCTGCTCTGACCCGCCTGTTGAAAATCATGGCGCATAATGAACGTACGGTATTTATGGAAGACTATACCCTTGATCTGCGTAAAGGCCATGAAGCTATTCTGGGTGCGCATATGTTGGAAGTTGACCCGACGATTGCCAGCGATAAACCAAAAGTAGAAGTACATCCTTTGGACATCGGTGGTAAGGATGATCCGGCCCGTTTGGTATTCACCGGTGCGGATGGCGAAGCTGTGGACGTAACCGTAGCGGATTTCCGCGATGGCTTCCGCATGATCAGTTATCCTGTTGATTGTCGTAAAGCAGAAGCCGAAACGCCGCATCTGCCGGTGGCAAAACAACTTTGGACGCCGAAATGTGGTTTGAAGAAAGGCTCCACGGAATGGATTAAAGCTGGTGGCGGACATCATACGGTCTTGTCTTTCCGTCTGACCGAGGAACAGATTCATGATCTGGGCGTTATGTTGGGCGTGAATCTGGTAGAAATCTGCTAAGTCAAACCCCTATTGTAATAGAGACGTTCATCTTGTATCATTAAAGATACAGATGAACGTCTCATTTTTATACATCATTCAAGTTAGTAGGTGGTAAGATGAAAATATGGTACAGTCAGATGCTGAAGATAGTATTTATGGGCTGGTTGTTATTGGCAAATATTGCAGTTGCTCAAGCTAGCGCTAATCCTATGGAAAAGGCTGTTATCTGGGCTATGAGCATAGCGGCAGACAATAGGCATGGTTATTCCCAGGGAGAGGAAAACGCTACCGCCAGCCACCCTTATACCGGCTCGAGAGAAGGCCCGGATTATGATTGCTCCTCTTTGATTTATCATGCGCTGGATCATGCGGGTTTCCCGATTATTGCAGCCTGGCAGAAGAATCCTGCCTATTGGAGCCGCTATCATGGTAAGCAGATGACTGGTGATGCCGATACCCTTTGGATGGATTTGCAGCGAATTGGTGGTTTCCAGAAATTCTCCTGGAATGAGGTCAAGAATAATCTCAAGCGAGGGGATATTCTTTGTACACCTGCGGTTCATGTTGCTTTCTATGTTGGCAATGGCTATACCGTAGAGGCTCGAGGTGTAAATAATCCTATTGGCGGTGATTGGCGCACCGGAGACCAAGGTGGAGAGATTGATTGTTATAATGCCTATGGACGGGGATGGACAGAAGTTTACCGTTATGTTGGCAAATAGAAAGCTTATTCAGAAATCCATTTTTTGAATAGTTCTGGGCGATTGTTGATTACCAGTTCCTCTGGGAACTGGTATTTTTTTATCATTTCAATGGCATACTGGTGATTACCTACATCCAGGTCAATATGGGCATCGCTGCCCATGATGATCATGGTACCATGTTTTTTGCAGGCGGTTAAAAGTTCTCCTGCCAGTTCTCTTGAGCCTTTGCGGCTGCCGCCGGGAGTATAGGAACTATTGTTGCATTCTAGGAGTACATGATGTTTCTGGGCGGCTTTGGCAAGCATATTGAAATCTACAGGATATTTCGGGTTATCCGGATGCCCAATGATTTTTACCTTAGGATTTTTCATAGCCCCGATCAGGGCGGCGGTATTTTGTTCTCTGGTGCCAGGTTTTATGCACGGGGCATGAAGGCTGGCAATGGCGTAGTCTATCCGGTCTAAAAGATCCTGCCGCAAATCCGTGGAGCCGCAAAAGTCGATAATGTTCAGTTCTGCTCCCATAACTAGATCAATACCGTAGGCATCTCGGCGAATTACCTTGAAATTGCAGAAGTAATATTCGTGGAAAGCACCAGGCATAGCAGGGGCATGATCCGATATGCCGATGAGGGAAAGACCTTTTTCTTTGGCGGCAGTAATCATTTCCCGCAAAGTGCTGTATGCGTGAACACTGGCAATGGTATGGGTATGGACATCGAGTAAATCTAACATAGTGACCTCCTGAATTTCGTTATCTCTGACTAACATCATAGCGCAGTTAGGGATATTTTGCTACAGTAAACTAGCTTATCATGTACGATTGTAGTATATTATAGTGAGAAAGCAGCGGGGAGGTTTTTTTTTGGCAAATGAGCGGGCGGTAAAGGCTATGCGGGAATTCTTGGAAGCCGTAGGTGTTGACATACGGGCGCGGGGGATGGAAAAAACACCGGCAAGAGTGGCGCAGATGTATGAGTTCCTGTTTAACGGCATGGATAAGAATACGGAAGAAATTTGGGGTGAAACCTTTGATGCCGGGTCAGAGGGGATTGTGGCTGTACGTCATGTTCCCTTTTATTCTATGTGTGAACATCATTTGGTTCCTTTTTTCGGGGAAGTCAGTATTGCTTACTTGCCCGGAAATGGCCGGGTAGCAGGTTTCAGTAAATTTTCCCAATTAGTAGAACAGCTCTCCCATCAGCCTCAGTTGCAGGAACGGCTTACCGCACAGATTGCAACGGCGGTACAGAAGGATTTAGGTGCCCGGGGGGTATTGGTCATCATTGAGGCGCAGCAGTTATGTATGACCATGCGAGGAGATTTGGCCCATGGTACCCGTACTGTGACGTCTGAGTGCAATGGCGTATTTAAGCAGGATAACGCTCTTTATCAGCAGGCATGGATGATTTTAGGAGGGGAAAAGGCTTGACGGTACAGCGAAAGTATACTTTTGCCGATGGTAAATCCTTGGTCTTAGGAAAACGCACATTGGTTATGGGGATACTCAATATTACTCCGGATTCATTTTCTGATGGCGGTAAGTTCAATTCCCGGGACAAGGCGTTGCATCATTTGGAGGAAATGGTGAAGGCTGGGGCGGATATCATTGACGTGGGAGCTGAATCCAGCCGGCCTGGCTTTACGCCCATGCCTGCTCATGAGGAAATTGAACGTCTTATGCCAATTTTGGAAGAAATCCTCAAATTTTCGCCAGTACCGGTGTCAGTGGATACCTTTAAGGCGGAAACTGCACGGGTGGCGGCTCAAGCTGGAGTGCATATCCTAAATGATATTTGGGGCTTACAGTATGATGCGGAGCCAGGAGCTATGGCTGGTGTAGCAGCTGAATATGGTTTGCCGGTGATTGTGATGCACAATCAGAATGGAACTGCGTATACAGGTGATATCATTGAAGTCATGCAGGGATTTTATCGGGATTCCCTGCGGATTGGTCAGGAAGCGGGTATGAAGGACGAACAGTTCATCTTAGATCCCGGAATAGGTTTTGGCAAGACTGTTGAACAGAATGTGGAGGTTCTGCAGCGTCAGGAAGAATTGCTGCAGGTCGATGGCCGTGAATATCCGTTGCTGCTGGCCACCAGTCGTAAGAGTTTTATTGGCAAGACGTTAGGCCTGCCCGTGGAAGAGCGTATGGAGGCTACTGGGGCTACCTGTGTTTTGGGAATTGTGAAGGGAGCCAGTATTGTGCGGGTGCATGATGTGCAGCCGATTGCGCGGATGTGTCGGATGACCGATGTAATATTGAGGAGCGGAAAAAATGGATAAGATAAAATTAACCGGCTTGAATTTTTATGGCTATCATGGTGTGTTGCCAGAAGAACGGCAGATGGGTCAGGAGTTCTCGGTAGATGTGACCATGTATTTGGATTTGCAGGACGCGGGCCAGACCGATAAACTGGCGGCAACGGTGAATTATGCGGATGTTTATCGTGTGGTCAAGAAAATCGTGGAAGGGGAGCCCCGTAATTTGATTGAATCTGTGGGGGAAGATGTTGCGCAAACCATTTTGCAGAAATTTCTGTTGGTAGCGAAGGTGCGGGTTACGGTACATAAACCCCATGCACCATTGCCGGGTGTTTTTACCGATGCCTGCATTAGCGTGGTTCGGTCGCGGAGCTAACGGATGAAAATTTATTTAAGTTTAGGGGCGAATCTCGGAAATCGTGGCGAAACCTTGCGAGCGGCCTTGCGGTGTATTGCCTGTTTACCGGATACAAAACTTATAGCGGTAGCTCCTTTTTATGAAACGGCTCCTTGGGGAAATACGGACCAGCCGGCTTTTATCAATACAGCGGCGGCGGTGGATACGGAACTGCCGCCGCTGTTCTTTTTGCAAAAGACACAACGAATTGAAAAGGATTTGGGACGGGTACGCCATGAGCATTGGGGGGCGCGGACTATTGATATTGATCTTCTTTGTGCGGAGGGATTTTCCTCGGATATTGAAGTCCTGAAAATGCCACATCCCTTTTTGACTAAACGGGCCTTTGTTTTAAGGCCGCTGCAGGATATTGCGCCAAATTTGGTGGTACATGGGCGCACCGTGACGGAGTGGTGCCAGGATGAAGAGCTTGCTCGGCAGGAGATTAGCTTAGTGGCAGAAGTCAATGAACCGTATCCCTTATTCATGATTGCCGCTGTCGATGAGAAAATGGGCATTGGATGGCAGGGGAATTTATTGGTTCGCAATAAGGAGGATATGGATCACTTTAAGAGGGAAACCTTTGACCAGATCGTGATTATGGGACGGAAAACCTTGGATTCCCTGCCGGGAGGAAAACCTTTACCCCATCGGATTAATATTGTGTTATCGCAAACCAGTCAACGCGAGGATGTGCTGGTTTGCCGAAATCTCTCTGAACTGTGGTGTCTGTTAGGACAGCTTTATCGGCAAAATCCCCGCAGGAAGTTTATTTGCATTGGAGGCGGTGAGATGTATGCTTTATTGATGCCCTATGCAAGGGAATTGCAGCTCACCCAGTTTAAGGGAACGTTTGCGGCAGATACATTTTTCCCTGCTGTGGATGAATTTTGTGAGATAGACAGGAAAAGCCGTCAAGGCTTTTCCTTTATTCGGTATGTGCGACAAGTGAGTGTTGCTGCTGAACGCAGCAGATACTGAATTAGGAGATGGTAGTTTATGGAAATCTTCCATAACGATTGGAATGAACTTTTGCAGGATGAAATGCAGAAGCCTTATTATCGGGAATTGCGGCAGTTTTTAATCAATGAATATCGTACCCGCCAGATATTTCCCGATATGTATGCGATATTTAATGCTTTGCATTATACCAGCTATGCTGATACGAAAGTGGTGATTCTAGGGCAGGATCCCTATCATGGAGAAGGGCAGGCTCATGGCCTTTCCTTTTCAGTGATGCCAGGCGTACAACCGCCGCCGTCGTTGCTGAATATCTTTAAGGAATTGGAAACGGATTTAGGTTGTACGGTGCCCAATAATGGCTGCTTGAAGCCCTGGGCAGAGCAAGGTGTTCTGCTCCTGAACACTGTGCTGACGGTTCGGGCACATCAGGCAGCATCGCATCAGGGCAAGGGCTGGGAGCAGTTTACCGACAGGATTATTGAACTATTGAATGCTCGTGAAAAACCAATGGCCTTCATCCTTTGGGGGTCGCCTGCCCGACGTAAAAAGGCTATGATTACCAATCCAAAACACTTTATTGTAGAGTCACCTCATCCTAGTCCGTTGTCGGCTTTCCGGGGATTTTTGGGCAGTCGTCCGTTCTCAAGAGTTAATGCGTTTTTACAGAGTACTGGTCAGACCCCCATCAATTGGCAGTTGCCGAATGTTTGACATATGGAATTAGTTCCATATTTTGCTTGCTTTTTTGCCCGAAATCTCCTAAGATAATAATAGAAAACGTAACAAATGCGGAGTTGGGGATTAATATGGAACACAAGGTAACCATCAAAGATGTGGCAGAGTTGGCGGGAGTCTCGAAAAGTACAGTGTCCCGCTATTTGAATAAAGGCTATATCAGCGTAGAAAAACAGGAGCGAGTGCGCAAGGCTATCGAAAAGACAGGGTTTCAGTCGAATTTTTTTGCCAAGCGATTGAAGACCAGAGAGAGTAAACTAATTGGCATTGTCCTGCCTCGTATGGATTCGGTGACCGTGGGGAAGCTTTTGGCTGGAATTACCCGCGTGTTGGAGCCGGAAGGTTATCAAAGCATTTTGCTGGTGAGCCAGTTGTCTGGGGAAAAAGAACTGGAAAATATGCAGAAACTTCAGCAACAGGGGGTTGATGCTATTTTAGTGGATTCTGTAGGGATTACCCCGGAACATGTGCGGAGAGCGAAAGACTGGTCGTTACCCATACTCTATACCGGGCAGCAACATACGGCTGTTCATTGTTTGAAGATTGATGATGCGGCTGCTGGACATCGCATGGGGGTTTATTTGCGGCAGATGGGGCATAGGCATGCGGTTTTTGCCGGAGTTACCGAAAGTGATGAGGCTGTAGGTATTGAGCGAAAAGAGGGCTTTGTCGCAGGCTTTTGCGATGGCCGGACGGATGCTCGGGTAGATTTTGTAGAAACAGGCTTTGATTTCTTTTCAGCCTATAATCAGGCGGAAGAAATTCGTAAAATCAATCCCAGCGTTGTTGTAGGGGCTACGGATAATATCAGCTTGGGTATACTGCGCTATTTTCATGAGCGGGGAGTTCGGGTTCCTCAGGATATCTCTGTGGTTGGATTCGGCGGTTATGATGTGGGGGCCGTTGTTTATCCTGCGTTGACCACTGTGGCGTTTGACTACGAATTAATGGGAATGAAGGCAGCCAGCTATATCTTGAATCTGTTGCGTGGTAAGGGCAGAGAAGAAACCAATTTAAATATGCCGCTGTTTTTTGTAGAGCGGGAAAGTGTACGGGATATGCGGCAGGATTTTTCACTGAATCCGTCTGCAAAAATGTCAGAATTAGCCTAAGCAATTATTGACGGTAGGGTGCTTCTTCGCTATAATTAGCATGGATTATGCTGATGATTTTTAGGTGATAGAGGGAGTGTTAGAGCGTGAAGAAAATGATGCTTTGCGGCTGTGTAATAGCTGCAGGTTTATTTATGGGAGGGCTATTCAGTAGTACTGCATTGGCAGAAGGCTTGGGAACACAGGCCGTGGAAGTTCGTCCGACAATTAAAGCAGAGCCACAAAATAAAGGGGCGTATATCGAGTCTGATGAGGTGTTCAAAGTAGCAGGCTTGCACTCAGGGCAAGTGGATGAATATTATCGGTTGGCAAAATATGATGTCATCACGTTGAGTATTTTAGGCTTTCCGAACGGGTTGGGCTATGCTGCAGGGCAGAGTTCAGCATCAGGAAATGGCAGCGTGGATGAAATCAAGATTGGGCCTGATGGCTATGCAGCTGTGCCGTATGTTGGCAATGTGAAGCTCGTTGGCTTATCGTTGGATGAAGCAAGAGATTTGATTCAGATGCAGCTTAGCCGCTATGTGAAAATACCTAGCATGAGCATAGCAGTAAAGAGTTATGGTCCCCGCAGAATTTATGTAATGGGTGAAGTAGGGACACCAGGAATCCATAATTTAGATATTGATAATTTAAATGTCTATGCTGCTATTGGTTCCGCAGGTGGATTTACAAAGCGTGCCCGCAGCACACGGGTTCAGGTTATTCGTGTACAGGATGGCACGATGTACTATCAGCAATTGAACATGAAAGCCTATGTTAGGCGGCATGATATGACGCAGAATGTACAGGTTCAGGATGGAGATATTGTCTATGTACCGAAATCCAATGGGATTTTCTGGCAAGAGGATATATTGCCGTTTTTCCAAGCTTGGTCTTATTACAAAGCAGTTACTGACTAAGTAAACGGATATGGATAAAAGGTCCGATTAAGAGCGGGGCTTTATCCTTATTGCGGAGTGGCGGCTATTGGCAAATTCGTGATTTTGACCAGTCAGATTTTATAAATCTGACTGGTTTTTTGTATGGGTATGCAGGAAAATTTTGTATTTGAAGCGTATATTTTAATTTAGGAGATGGTTTATTTTCGCGTAGAGAAGGGAGTGTCTGCTATGGCGAAGCTAAAATATGGTTTTTTGATATTGTTGGTCATCACTGTAGCGGGAGTAGGCGGATTTTATGCCGCTATTCAGTACGATCAGACCCGGGCGATTGTACAGGCAGAACAGGATAAGAAGGATGCGGCCAAACAGGCAGAAATAGAGGCTAAAGAGGCAAAGGAAGCAGCGGAAAGAGAAAAGGCTCGTCGGAAGCAGGCGTTGATTGATAAACGTACCGGGCGGGCGGAAGAACCGAATCAGGTTATTCGCGGCTTGACTGCGGATATGCTGGTGGGGAAAGAAATGGATGGCTCAACTTATTATCGCTACGAAGATCCTACTGATGATGGGATCTTTATTCAACCGTATATTGTGCGTGATGGTGGAGGAACGGCAGTTTTACATGTGATACTGCGCCATAGAGGACAAAGACCGGTGAATTTTCAAGGGGTGGGATTACAGACTAGTGAAGAGGATATTTTTTCGGTAAAGGCTAGTAGTAATGTAGTCACTTCAAAGACCAATAGTGGAATCATGGAATGGTGTGATCAGGTAGCGGATTCGGAAACCTTGAAGGGGATGCAGGAAGTGGGCGATCAGCTGGCGGGAAAGATTTTGATGTTGGGAATGCCAGGCGGTTCTAATGATGATCGGATGTTGTCGGCTACAGAGGCCTTACGGATTAAGAATATGCTGGAACTTTGTGATATTCTTAATGGAAAGAAAAAGGCATCTTAAAATATATGCAAAAGGAAGTGTTCGTATGGAAGCAGGTTTGTTCCCACCTATGGCGGCAAATGTGTTATTGATATTGGTGGGTGCAATCAGCATGGTGGCATTGGTTGGTATTGCCTATACCTATTCAATAGCCGCAAGTAATCGCAGGCAGATTGCGCGGATAGAGGATATTGAGCATACGATAAAGGTGCTGCAACAGGATATAAGGGATTTACAGCGAAAGATGGGAGAAGATCGAAAAGGAGAGGGAAGACAGGCAGATGAATCATCTGCAAAAGTCAGGCCGAACAGTCCAATCGCTGATACTGGCAGAGGCAACCTTAAACAAGAAATATGGCAGGGGTTTGTAGATGATTATAATAATCTGGCCAATAGTATGAATGTACCAAAGGCGGAAGAGGCTTGCGATAATTTTGTGCACAATAATAGAGTGAAGTTGCTGATTTGCATAACTCGCCAGGAAGAAGGAGAGCGTACTCCAGTATATGAAATGGTGAATAGTGTGGGGGACAGTAAGTATTGGGCGTGGAATTTGCCAGGGCAGCCGGAAGATTTTATTGTGGTGCCCAATCCTTTGCAAGAGTATGATGAGGAATTACATCATCAAGGGGGAATGAAAGAAACCTTCGCATCCAACTATGAAACTGGCCGCTTTAAACAGGTACAGGTTAAACTACCAGCACACTTTACATTACGGCAGGGGAAATGGAAAATCATACAACCGGGTGTTATTCGTGTAAAATAGGCAGTCCCCGCGAAAGCGGGGATTTTTATATTTTTTCCAAAAGGGTGTTGACATATCTGTTAAACTCGTGTAACATAATACAAGTCGCTGACAGATACGGCAACGAAACGGCATAGCAAGCCTTGATTGGCAGGCCGCTGATGGGTTACCGAAAAGCTTCGAAAAAAACTTCAAAAAAGTTCTTGACAAGCTGAGCTGAATGCGATAAGATAAATGAGTCGCTTGAAGCGAGAGGGTGGAAAGCGAAACAGATTGTTCTTTGAAAACTAAACAATGCAAATAATCATGCAACATGATTAAAGCCAGATGTTAAAAGAAGTTTTTACTTCTTTATTAAAACATCGATTGGTATGAACAACATAGCAATCGGCAATTTCT
>NZ_JAILPX010000107.1 GCF_024699275.1 Selenomonas sp. | reverse complement strand
CGGGTTACGAGACAGCATTCGCAGGCAAAGAGCTTTTCATAATTGAGTTTTTGGCTAAAACCGGCTTCATAGTTGGTAAAGGCGATATCGAGCTTCTCCTCCTCCACCATGTGCAAGGCAGAGATACCACCGGATTCAATGATATCCAGACGGATTTCCGGATGCTGCTGACGGAACTCGCCCAGAATCCGGGGCAGGAATTGTGTCCCGAGCTGCAAGGGCATCGCCATGCGAATATGATTGCGATTGTGCGCCATATCCTGAATTTCATCATCTAACTGGTCTATCTGGTCCAAAATGTGTTTGACTTTGCCAAGTAATTTGCTTCCCTCATTGGTAATGAGTATCTTTCTTCCTTCACGATGGAAGAGATTCAAGCCCGTCTCTGCCTCCAGAGTCTGCATAGCTACACTGATGGTAGGCTGGGAAACATGCAGATGTTCCGCTGCTTTGGTGATATTCTGCCATTGGCAGACTTCATAAAAATAACGCATTTGTATCAGGGTCATTATTCTCACCTCATCATTATCCTATTACATCTTCTGCCCTAAGTATAGCATATTCTTATAGGAAAAACTTATATGGTTATCAAAAAGCCGTATTTTACAGGAGATTTTTTCTATGGCATAATACTATCAATCGAAGAGATGAGACAGAATAACTATTGTATATTCTCTCTTCCTTTCCATAACACAACATCACATCAGATAAGGCCAGCCCGCTCCCCTTGGGCTGGCTTTTTCGTGCACAATTTTCGCGGTATAATAGAGAGAGCAATTATCCTACAGGAGGCGCAGCCATGAAATTCTTTCATCTATCCGACCTACATATCGGCCTGAAGCTGATCAACCATGACCTGACCGAGGACCAGCAGCATATATTGGCACAAATCGTCACCAAAACCCGTGAACGCCAGCCAGAGGCCGTTGTTATCGCAGGGGATATATATGATAAGGCCATACCCTCAGCAGAGGCTGTAGGCCTGTTTGACGAGTTTATCACCCAACTGCATCAGGCGGTGCCCCATGCGGAAATCATGCTGATTTCCGGAAACCATGACAGCGCCCAGCGGGTCAATGTATTCCGCCAGGTGCTGGCCAGCCATAAAATCCATCTCATTGGACTGCCCCCCATGGAAGAAGATGAAAACATCGCCCAAGTAACCCTTAATGATGAATACGGCCCTGTAAACTTCTACCTGCTCCCCTTCGTCAAGCCCTCCATGGTCAAACGCATCACAGGTACAGATGAGAACGGAAATAATCTATCCTATGACGCCGCCCTCCATGCTCTTGTTGCACGTGAAACAATTGACCAGACGCAGCGCAATGTGCTGGTCAGCCATCAATTCTATCTTTCCACCGGCGGCAGTGCTGATGATGTCACTCGCAGTGATTCCGAAATCATCACCGTGGGCAATATCGACTCCATCAACGGCGATATACTGGAGCAGTTCGACTACGCTGCCCTTGGTCATATCCATAAGCCTCAAAAACTCAACGGCAAGGATTGTTACCGTTATTGCGGCACACCTTTGGCCTGCTCCATCAGCGAGGCTGGCCAAGCCAAGGGAATCATTGAGGTGGAACTGACGGAAAAAAACAGTGTTAAGACCACCGTGCTCCCCCTGGAACCACTGCACCCTGTCCGCAAGCTGAAAGATACGCTCCGAAATATACTAGCCCTGCCTTCTGATGATTATGTCAGCATCATTCTCACGGATAAAGAGGACTTGGATGTATTCGACATGCAGGACAGACTACGTGAAGCCTTCCCCAACCTGTTAGAAATCCAACGGGAAAGTCAGCGGCAGGTCAACTATCAGCAAAGGATTACGGCTCATGATATCCTTTCCCCCTTCGACCTCTGTAAAAATTTCTTGGAAGATATTGACCCGGAAGAAGAACAACTGCTTACAGAAATCATCAACGACATACAGCAGTCGAACGAAAAGGAGAAACAGGCATGAAACCCATAAAACTTACCCTGCAGGCCTTTGGCTCCTATGGGGAGCGAAGCATCATTGACTTTACACGTCCCGTACAAAGTCTTTTTCTCGTTACCGGAGATACCGGTGCAGGCAAGACCACGATTTTTGATGCCCTGGTCTACGCCCTTTATGGCGAAAACAGCTCCAATACCAACAAGAAAACCGGCAACGACCTGCAAAGCCAGTTTGTAGGCCGGGATGTCACACCATTTGTGGAGCTGACCTTCAGTGAAGCCAACGGCGGCTCCGAGGAAATCTATACGGTCTACCGCTCTCCTGCCCATCTGCGCAAACGCCAACGTGGCCAGGGCGGGGATATCCCTGTTAATGAAACCATTGCGCTGACCATGCCTGATGGCCGGGATTTCAGCGGCAAGAATAACGAAATCAACAATAAACTGCAGGAAATCATCGGCCTGACCAAGGAGCAGTTCATGCAGGTCGGCATGATTCCCCAAGGGGAATTTATGGAACTCCTGCGCACAGACTCAGGCACAAAAAAGGAGATTTTCCGTAAGCTGTTCAACACCGCTATTTTTCAGCAGATTACGGATAACTTAAAGGAGCGGAACAAGGCAGCCCAGAGCGAAATGGACAAGCTTCTGCTGCGCTGCAAACTGAAAGCCGAAGATATACAGTTACCGGAAAGTATAGCCTCTGACCACCCACTAGCCGAACTAAAAGCAGCCATCATCAAGTCCGAAAAGCCGAATATCGTCACGATTGAAAAACTGCTGGAAGAATTGCCC
>NZ_JAILPX010000101.1 GCF_024699275.1 Selenomonas sp. | reverse complement strand
GTTCCTCGAAACGAACGGCACCCTGCCCGAGCAGCTCGCAGATATCCTCGATGCAGTCGACATCATCAGCATGGACATCAAGCTGCCGAGCATCATCCGCAAACCGCAGTGGGAAGCGCATAAGCGCTTCATCGAAGTGGCAAAAGCGAAAGACCTGTATATAAAGCTGGTCGTGGGCGAGGAAACCACGGAAGAAGAATTCCGCCAGGCAATCGACCTCGTGGCGGACACCGCACCGGAAACACTCTTCATCATCCAGCCCGTGACCCCCTACGGCGGCTGCAAAGCAGCCAGCCCCGAAAAGATCCTGATCTGCCAGAACTACGCCCTGTCCAAGCTCAAGGACGTCCGCGTAATCCCGCAGACCCATAAAATGATTGGGCAAATTTGATTGCCGATCCTGCATAAAGCAATACGAATACATGGCAAAGGAGCGCTAGAATAATACTAGTGCTCCTTTGTCGTCGTAGGCCCAGCTGCTTAGGCTGTTCCATGGTTAGAGGTTGCGGCAAGATATAGTATAGCACAAATCCAGCGGGGCAGCGCCATGCTGGCCATAGATTACGGTGGCCAGAGGGGGATGGCCTGCTTACAGGAAAATCTTGCCTTTTCGGGGGCAAAGTCATAGAATATAATTAAGTAGCACAGGAGGAATAATCATGGCAGGATTTCGCATCAATCGGACAAATGACGCGGTATTCAAGGTGGTTTTTGCCAAGCACCCGCAGATAACCATATCTTTGATTAACGCCTTTTTCGAGTTTCAAGGCACGGAGCTTATCCAAGACATTGAGTTTATCGACCGGGAAATGGACGCGGACGAATACGAGGGCAAGGAATCACGGCTGGATATTTTAGGCCGCACGGCTTCCGGTACCAAGGTCAATATCGAAATGCAGGTCAATGCTTTGGCCGCCATGGGCGAGCGTTCCGTTTACTACTGGGCGCGAAACTACGCCGACCTCAAGCGGGGCGAGGAATACGACCAGTTAAATCGCACCGTGGCCATCAACATTTTGGGCTTTAACCTGTTTGACGCGGGTAAATACCCGGATATGCACAGCTGCTTTGGCATTTATGACGTCAAAACCGGCTGCCAGCTGACGGATAAGCTGGAGATACATTTCCTTGAACTGCCGAAATTCAAGGCTAGAAGTGTAAAAGATATGAACCGCATGGAGAAATGGGCGGCCTATTTCTCCCCCAGCACACCCGACGAGGAGCTGGCGGAAATCGCGGCAAGCGAGGCCGCAATCCAAGAGGCAATGGAGGTGGAAGACGTGTTCACCAAGGACGAAGTGGCCAAGCGGTCTTATGAAAAAGCAGAAAAATTCCGCCGTGACCAGGCGGCGCAGCTAAGATATGCAGCAGAAGAAGGCCGCAAGGAAGGCCGGGAAGAAGGATTGAAAGAAGGCATCAAGGCCATGATTACCACATTAAAAGAGATGGATGTGGATAAGAAAACCACTATCGACAAGATTATGACACGTTTTAATCTCAAACTGAATGTGGCGCAGGGATATGTAGAGGCAAACTGGTAATAGGTAAAACGCAAAGCGGGTAGTTGATCGGGCTAATTTGCTTTTTCCCTTCTTGAAAAAGCGTAAATCGCATAATCCCTTGTCAGCAAAGGCACCATGGAGCTTTCCGTGGTGCCTTTTTGTATTGCTTTTCTGTGAGCAGCTGCGGATTGTTTTTCAGCCCTTTGACATGTCAAAAAGTTTCGGAAGCGATGGTTTTGCTTGTGGATAAATCTGTGGATTTCCTGTGCGTAATTTGTGTATAGTTTTTTGTCCGGTTTGGTTTGCAGGCAGGTATGCTGGAAAGGTTTCGGGTCTTTCTGCGGATATATCAGGCCCGCAAGGGGGCTGTCCTTCCTTGTGCCTGCTGGAGCTGCGACGGCTCTAATACATAGATAAGACAAAGATAAATACTTTCTTTAGTAGTACGGGGTCATTTTTTTTCCAGCATGTCCTCGATGAGGGCCAGAACGATCCGCTGGCTTTTTTCGGGCAGGCTTTGCATGCGCTCAACCAGCCGCTCGGTGGCATCCTGTTTGGAGATGCCAAGCAGGTAGTCGGCGCTGACGCCAAAGAATCCGGCAAGGACAGGGATTTGTGCCAAAGGTGGCAGGGCCCGGCCCTGTTCCCAGTTGGAATAGGAGGGAACGGCAATGCCGCAGAGTTTGGCCATATCGCTTTGGCGCAGGCCTTTGCCTTCACGGAGTTCCTTCAGACGTTTGCTGAAGGTTCCGTTGAGGCTTGTTGTTTCTGTCACTTTCGGTGTTTTATCAGTCAAAATCTATACACCTCCTTTTAGCCATATTTTACCATAAAGCAGTATAAAAAGCTATAATACAATAACGAATAGCATAAAATGCTAGACAATAAGATGCGATAGTGCTATGATAATAGCAGATAAAGCTAGTGATTAGGTTCTACTACGTAAAAATTGCTATAAAGGCGGCTTATCCTGCAAAGCTGCCGGCAAAATCTGACGAGTGAACATTTGACCTGTCAAATTTGACAAGTCAAGTGAAAGGGGAGATTGACTTGTCAATTGCTGCGGTTTGTCAGCTGGTAGTGGACGGATAGCTTTAACGATTTGAGGAAAGGTGTGATGCTATTTGACGGCGAGAAAAATCTTGCGCACGGTCAACAAGTACATGATCCATCGGCGGGCGGCTGACAAGCGGCTGGAAAAGCAGGCTGGTCATGCCGGGTCCGCCAGCTGATGGATACGCTCGGGGGCTGGCTCAATGAAATCCGTTTCTTCTATAAGCGGCAGGTGATGCTACCATTGTCGCCACATGCGCAGGCGCTCTGGCATTATCTGATGTGGCGGGCCAATAATGTGTTTTGGCAGTTTCCGCTGCGGCTGTCGCTTGCTGAGATCGCCGGTGGCACGAAGATGAGTGCGTCGATGGTGAAACGGGCACGGGCTGAGCTTACGGAGGGCGGATATATCCTGCATGAGGCGTTTGGTGGGAATAAGCCCGCAGGGTATTGGGTTTTGTCGTGTATAAAGCCGGGGATGTTACTGGCCCCGAAGGGGAAATTACAAGACCCGAAGGATATCGGGAAACACAATACGCGAAGTGATTTGCGGGCGGGAGGTGAATGATGCCGGATGGT
>NZ_JAILPX010000085.1 GCF_024699275.1 Selenomonas sp. | reverse complement strand
AAAGGATAACTCAATAAATAAAAAGCCCATTAAGTCAGATGAATGAATCTAACTCAATGGGCTTTATTCGCACAGTTCGTGCACGTCTATTGCGCGCTATAAATAATTACGCCTGACATACCTTATGCGGATTGAGGATGTTATTGGGGTCAAAGACCTTTTTTATGCCCCGCATCAGCACTAAACTGGATTCAGGCAGAGATTCTTGCAGATAAGGACGTTTGACCAGGCCTATACCATGTTCACCCGAAACCTGTCCACGCAGTTCATGCGCTTTTGCATACATGCGTTGCATCGCAATATGCAAAAGCTGCTCCCATTTCTTATCCGACAGGTCATCCTTCAAAATGTAGACATGCAGATTGCCATCTCCGGCATGACCAAACGATTTGATACGGATGCCAATTTCCTTGCGCAGCTGATGTACAAATTCTACAAATTCATTGACCTGGCTGCGGGGCACCACTACATCCACCTCATCCATCATACTCGTAGAGGATTTGATGGCTTCGAGAAAGGCACCGCGTGTCTTCCATACCGGCAGGCTACGTTCTTCCGTATCGGCAATCAAAATATCAATTGCGCCTTGATCCAGACAAATTTGCGCTGTTTCATCATAATACGAGGCGATTTCCTCCATGGTGTTACCATCAAATTTCAAGAGCAAATAAGCATCAGCCTGATTATCGGGGAATTTGCGTCCTAAATATTCCTCTGCATCTAAGATAACTTCCCGTTCCATAAACTCAATGGCCGTAGGCACAGATTTTGCCTGAATAATAAGCGGCACCGTACCGATTGCCTGTTCCAAGGTTGGAAAGGGAACCAACAACGTTACATTCTTCTTCGGCAAAGGCAATAATTTCAGCACAGCTTTCGTCACAAAGGCCAGCGTACCTTCCGAACCGATAATCATATCCTTCAAATCATAACCGGAGCTATTCTTAACCACTTTGCCCCCCAGCTGCATAACGGTGCCATCAGGCAGCACAACTTCCAGTGCGCGCACATAGTCACGAGTTACTCCATATTTTACCGCCGTCATGCCGCCCGCATTGGTACTGATATTCCCGCCAATGGTCGCGGATTTTTCGCCGGGATCCGGCGGATAATAAAAACCTTTTTCTTCCACATAGCCCTTTAGCTCCATCAGTAGGACACCGGGCTCCACCGTCAGCGTCAAGTTCTTTTCATCCAATTCCAAAATGTGATTCATCAAGGTGGTATCAATCATAATACCATGCTCTACTGCCACAGATGCACCAACCAGCCCTGTTCCAGCGCCACGAGGAGTTACAGCAATATGATGCGCATTGGCATAAGCCATCAGCCGCGATACTTCTTCTGTGGAGGTCACCCGCGCCACTAAGGTAGGATAGGAGCGCATGCTTGCTAATTCATCATGACTGTATTCTTCATTGATTTCTTTACCGAATAACAACCTTTCCCGGTCGATAAACGTGGCAATTTCTGCTAAATCTTGTTCCTGAATCTGATTGTATTCCATCATGCGATTTTCCTCCCCTGCTGAACCTGGGCAAGCAACTGCGGTATAATCTCGTACAAATCCCCGACTATGGCATAATTTGCCACCTTGAAAATCGAGGCCTTGGGATCCGAATTAATGGCAAAAATCTCATCGCTATGTTCCATACCAGCGACAAACTGGATAGCACCGGAAACACCACAGGTAATGATAAGCTTTGGCCTTACCGTACGACCAGACAAACCAATCTGCCGCCGCGGATCCATCCACCCCGCTTCAATGAGCGGACGGGTGCAGGCATAATCGCCGCCCAAAGCCTCTGCCAGCTGATAAACGAGCTGTAAATCCTCTTTTTTCTTAATGCCGCGGCCAGCCACCACCAGAATATCCGCATGTTCAATACTCTTTTCTTTCGGCTTTTTGGTAATGCCCAGCACCGCAATACGGGAGGTAAGTTCGGTCTCATGAATAGCCAAATTTTCGATACTGCCTTTGGCCTCCTTACTGCGCTGGGGAGCATCCATAATTTTATAACGAACAGTTGCCATCTGCGGTCGCGTATTCGGCGTCAATATTTCGGCCATGATATTGCCGCCAAATGCCGGACGAATCTGCACCAAATCCGTATTTTCATGAATATCCAGCACCGTGCAGTCAGCAGTAAGCCCCGTATGGAAACGGGCGGCCACTCTTGGTGCTAATTGGCGGCCTACCGGGGTTGCCCCAACTAGAATCGCCGCTGGTTTCACCTGCTTGATGAAGTGTTCAAAAACCTTGGTATACGACTCAATGTTAAACGCACGCAAACACTTCTTATCGCAAACAAAAATCCGATCTACCCCATAATAACGTAATTCCTTAGCCGCACCACCAATATCATGCCCCATAAACAGTGCATAAACCTGCCCATGAATTTTATCCGCCAATTCCCGCGCCTTACCTAAAAGCTCAAAGGACACCGGATGAATGTGACCTTCCACATGGTCGATATAAACGGCAATCCCCTGCCATTTACTCTTATCAATCTGCGTCTTCGGTTCGTCCTCCACAAATTCCATAGCGCCATTGCCTTTTTTCACACAGAGCTTACACAGACGGCAGGCGGCTGATATTTCAACGGTGCCATTCTTTTCCGTCATGGCCCCAAAAGGGCAAATAGACATAAGTGCCTGAATATCGGTTATTTTATCCTGATGAACCACTAATTTTCCCATGATGAAACCTCCTCGCGTTCAGAAAATGCATTAGGCAATAAACTTCTTGCTCTTGAGCATCGTGTATAAGCGCTCTGCCAGCTTCTCACCTGTTCCCTCCCAGGTTTCCCGGGATTTATGAACTTCCGGTGGGAAAATCCGCTGTACTTGCGTTGGCGAACCATTAAGGCCATAATGATGCTCGTCCGTATCTTCCATATCGCATAATGTATACGTTTCAATTTCCCGCTCAGCGGTTTCCTTCGATTTCTTGTAGGATGGCAATCGCGGTTCACAAATATCTTTTTGTACGGTGAGCAGACAGGGGAAGGATACTTTTAGCCGTTCCACATCCTCTGACATTTCCATATTCACGAGGATGGCATTATCTTCCACACCTTCCACCTGCTTCACGTTGCAGACACAGGGAATCCCCAGCTGTTCGGAGACCTCAGGACCTACCTGAGCCGTATCCCCGTCTGTAGTCTGCAAGCCGCAGAGAATCAAGTCGAAGTTCCCAAAGCGTTTAATTCCCTGAGACAATGTGTAGCTGGTCGCCAGCACATCGGCGCCACCAAACTTTCGGTCGGTAATCAGTGCCCCCTTGTCTGCTCCCATAGCAAAGGCTTCATAGATAATCTTCTTCGCGGGCGGCGGCCCCATGGTCAATACACTCAGCGTACCGCCATACTGCTCTTTAAGCCGCAGTCCTGTTTCTAATGCATAAAGGTCATATGGATTCATCTTAGCATCCGCCCCATTACG
>NZ_JAILPX010000084.1 GCF_024699275.1 Selenomonas sp. | reverse complement strand
ATTAAAGATGGGCAGGGCAGGTTTCAGGTGCCGCAGGATGGACGGCTTTCCTTGCGTATTCCGCAGGAGCTTATACCGGTTTGCCCGGATGATGGCGGCCTTGTTGCCATGAATCTGCGGGCGGATGATACTTTTGTAGAGAATGCTGGCTGGCAGGCGGCGGCAGACCGCTATGCAGCTTATCTCAGTGCACATGAAGGCCGGAAAATTCTCTTTTGGGAAATTGGTGTAGGTGCCAACACGCCCGTGATTATCAAGTATCCTTTCTGGGCAATGACTGCGGAAAATCCTCAGGCTGTTTATGCCTGTCTGAACTTTGATGAAGCTGTCTGTCCAGCAGAGATTAAGGCAAGGTCAATCTGCATTGATGGTGACAGCGGTTTAGTATTGCAGGAATTGAAACGCGACAGGATTTGCTCCTAAAAAAACGCTTCAATTCCATGCTGTAGAAATACCTGTTGAAAGGCAGCTAAATCTTCGGGATGAAGGGCCGGAGTATGGACGAAGGCATAGTTCTTTCCGAGCAGGTGGTACTTATTCTCGCCAAATTGATGGAAGGGTAAAAGCTGTACACGATGGGCGCCAACTTCCTGAAGACGCTGGACGAATCCCTCGGCATCTGCAAGGCTGTCGTTATAGCCGGGGATGACGGGAAGGCGTGGCAGGACATTTTTGCCCTGATCTATGGCGGTTTTCATATTTTTTAGTATCACTGCATGGGATACGCCGGTCCCCTCTATATGTTTTCGGTTGTCCCAATGTTTGATGTCAAATAATAGCAGGTCAAGATAGGGGAGAAGTTTGGCGAATACAGCCGGTGAGGTAAAGCCGGTGGTTTCGATAGCTGTATGGATACGCTTTTTCCGCAGTGCTTTTAGCAAGGCCAGCGCAAAATCTGGTTGCATGGCGGCTTCTCCACCGGAAAGTGTCACGCCGCCGCCGCTTTCCTCATAAAATGGTTCGTCCTGCAGAACGATGCGCATAACTTCATCAACGGTTTTTATGTCCCCCTCGGCTTTCAAAGCGCGAGAGGGACATTTTTCTATACAGATTTTACAGGATGCACAAGAATTGCTCGCGGAGCAGCGGTGCGTGTCAATGGCAATACCGTTTTCCATCGCGGTTATTGCTGATTGAGGGCAATTTTTCAGGCAGGTATGACAGCCGCTGCATTTTTGCCTGTCCAAGATGATTTCTCTTTGTGGCTGCTGGCTTTCGGGATTGGCGCACCAAGAACATTTGAGGGGGCAGCCTTTGAAGAAAACTACTGTACGAATTCCCGGTCCGTCATTTATGCTGAATTTTTGAATGTTGAAAATCATGCCTGTGGCTGTGTTTTTCTCCATTATAGAATCACCTCCGCTTATTGTTTCTTTAGAAGCATTGTAGCATGAAGATAAAATTTTGTAAATGAAATTATTTCGTAACGTAAATAAATAATAATCGAACGAAAATAATTATTGACAATCATACGGCAGTGAAATAGAATATAGTTACAAACGAAAACATAAACGTGATTAACGAAAGGAAGGATTGCTATGGAAAACACGAAACATTTTGGTGCATTGACGGAACGGATGCAGGCATTCCGTGAAGAGGTGCTGGATGAAAAGCCTTATATTGATGCTGAACGGGCAATTTTGGTTACTGAAACGTACAAAAAACATCAAAACCAGCCGAATGTAATGAAACGTGCCCTTATGCTGGCTAATGTTTTGGAAAACATGACCATTTATATAGAAGACAAGACATTGCTGGCCGGCAATCAGGCCACGAAGAACTGCAATGCGCCGATTTTCCCGGAATACACAATGAAATTTGTCATGGATGAGCTGGACAAGTTTGAGAAACGTGATGGCGATGTTTTCTATATTACGGAGGAAACGAAGGAAAAGCTGCGCGCCATTGCACCATTTTGGGAGAACAACAACCTCCGGGCCAAAGGTGAAGCGCTCCTGCCAGATGAAGTCAGTGTTTACATGGAAACAGGTGTTTTCGGCATGGAAGGCAAGCTGAACGCCGGGGACGCGCATTTAGCTGTAAATTATGGCAAGATGCTCGCTGAAGGACTGTCCGGCTATGAACAGCGCACGCGGGATCTAAAGGCAGCGCTTGACCTTACCAACCCAGCCAGTGTTGATAAATACGTCTTTTACAAAGCCGTGCTCATTGTAATTGATGCCGTGCGTAAGTTCGCTAAGCGTTATGCGAAACTGGCGAAAGAGCTTGCTGCCAAGGAACAGGAGGCAAAGCGCAAGGCAGAGCTGGAGGAAATGGCCAGAATCTGCGCTAAGGTTCCTTATGAACCGGCAGAAAGTTTCCGTGAGGCGGTGCAGGCAGTCTGGTTCATTCAACTGATTCTCCAGATTGAATCCAACGGACATTCCCTGTCCTATGGGCGCTTTGACCAATATATGTTCCCTTATTACAAACAGGATATGGATAAAGGGACAATTACGGAAGCGGAGGCCTTGGAACTATTGACCTGTCTGTGGATAAAGACGCTGACCGTGAATAAGGTTCGCTCGCAGGCACATACTTTGAGTTCTGCTGGCAGTCCCATGTATCAGAACGTCACGATAGGCGGCCAGACCACGGACAAACAGGATGCCGTTAATGACCTTTCCTTCCTTGTTTTGAAATCCGTAGCGCAGACACGGCTGACGCAGCCCAACCTTACGGTGCGCTATCATAAGCATCTCAACAAGAGGTTTTTTGATGAATGTGTCGAAGTTATGAAACTGGGTTTTGGAATGCCAGCGCTTAATAATGATGAAATCATTATTCCTTCGTTTATCAAATGGGGCGTAAAGGAAGAGGATGCCTACAATTACAGCGCTATTGGCTGTGTCGAAACAGCAGTGCCGGGCAAGTGGGGATACCGCTGTACAGGGATGAGCTATATCAACTTCCCAAGGGTGCTGCTCTGCGCTATGAATAATGGCGTAGATATGACCAGTGGCAAGCGGTTCACCAAAGACTATGGCTATTTTAAGGACATGAAATCTTATGACGAGCTGCTGTCGGCTTGGGACAAAACCGTCCGGGAAATGACCCGTTACAGCGTCATCGTGGAAAATGCCATTGACAAGGCTTCCGAGCGTGATGTGCCGGATATTCTCTGTTCAGCCCTTACCGATGACTGCATTGGCCGTGGCAAGACCATCAAGGAAGGCGGCGCGGTGTATGATTTCATTTCCGGTTTGCAGGTAGGTATTGCCAATATGGCGGATTCTCTGGCGGCAATCAAAAAGCTGGTCTTTGAGGAAAAGAAGATAACGGCGGCACAGCTTTGGGCGGCTATTCTGGATGATTTCCGTTCGCCGGAAAGTCGGCGCATTCAGGATATGTTGGTTAATGATGCGCCGAAATATGGCAACGATGATGATTATGTAGACCAACTGGTCGTAGAAGCCTATGATTCATATTTGGATGAAAT
>NZ_JAILPX010000075.1 GCF_024699275.1 Selenomonas sp. | reverse complement strand
ATCCATGATTTACGGCTATGCGAGAGTATCTACGAAGAAGCAGTTAGAAGGAAATGGCCTGGAAGTTCAGGAGAAGGAGCTGTTAGCTGCCGGCGCCGATACAGTTGTTAAAGAACAGTACACTGGCACGACAATGCAGCGTCCTGAGCTGGATGCTTTATTAGAGCAGCTGACGGCAGGCGATACGTTGATGGCTGCCAAGCTGGATCGAATTGCCAGGACTGCTAATGAAGGTGCAGCGGTTATTCGCAGGCTGCAGGAGCGTGGTGTGTCTGTTCATATTCTAAATATTGGTAGCCTGGATAATTCTACGACAGGCAGGTTGATGATGCATGTCCTGTTGGCTTTTGCAGAATTTGAACGGGATATGATTGTTGAGCGTACGCAGGCCGGCCGGGAAATTGCCAGGACACACGCTGGCTATCGCGAAGGCAGGCGCCCGTTGCCGCAGGCACGAAAGGATGCTGCTGTGGCCATGATTCACAATGGGCATAGTTACAAAGAAGCTTGCGAAGCCACAGGCCTAAGCAGGTCAACGGTATTGCGGGCCGTACAGGCTGTTAGGGCCAAGTAACTTTCTATATGATTGAGAGGGGTGGACAATTTGTCCACCTCATATTTCTCCTTAAAAATTGAGGATGGAGCAGGAGAGTCAACAGCAATGCCAGCATTAGGAAATTCATTGCTTCTAATCACGAAAAAATATATAATTATGTGTAGAAAATCACATTTTTATATATAATGAGGTGAGCTTATGGAAAGATTGGCTATGAAGCGATTAGTGGCCTGGAAAGAATCTCCATATCGAAAACCGCTGATAGTAAAGGGCGTACGACAGGTGGGCAAGACCTGGCTCCTTAAGGAATTTGGGCGCCGGCACTATGATAATATTGCCTATTTCAACTTCGATGAAAATCCGGAGTACCGGGACTTCTTTATCAGCACCAAGGATGTAAGCCGTATCATCCCTAATCTTGCCATGGCCGGTGGTCAGGAAATTAATCCAGGCAAGACGCTGATTATCTTTGATGAGGTTCAGGATTGCCCGGAGGTATTGAATTCTCTGAAGTATTTCTGTGAGAATGCGCCAGAATATCATGTGGCCAGTGCTGGTTCTTTGCTGGGCATAACGCTGGCGAAACCATCATCCTTTCCGGTGGGCAAAGTGGAATTTCTAACTGTATATCCAATGACCTTTCAGGAGTTCCTGATTGCCACGGGCAGTATGAACCTTGCCGCATACCTGGACCAGATAGATGAAATCGCACCGCTGCCAGAGGCATTTTTTAATCCTTTGGCCGAAAAACTGAAAATGTACTTTGTGACCGGCGGGATGCCTGAAGTTGTGAGCCGCTGGGTCGAAACACAGTCCGTAGGGCAAATCCAATCTGTTCTGCAGGATATTATAAATGCCTATGAACGGGATTTTATGAAGCACCCGGAAACCAAGGAATATCCTAAGCTGGCCAGGATATGGAATTCTATGCCGTCGCAGTTGGCGCGGGAAAATAAGAAATTCCTGTATAATGTGGTAAAAGAGGGGGCACGCGCAAGAGAATATGAGGATGCCCTGGAGTGGTTGGTCAATGCTGCGCTGGTGTATAAGATATTCAGAATAAATTCTCCGGGACTGCCTATGTCTGGCTACGAGGATTTAAGTGCCTTTAAGATATACCTGGCTGATGTGGGCGTGTTGAGAAGGCTGGCAAAATTGGATCCGGTGGCGTTCCGGGAGGGAAATCGGCTGTTCACTGAGTTTAAGGGCGCTTTGACCGAGAACTTTGTCCTGCAATCCCTTATTCCCCAGTTTGACGCGTCTCCCCACTACTGGTCGAGGATTAACCCGTCCTATGAAGTTGATTTTGTGGTACAGCGAGAAAATGATATCATCCCAATCGAAGTCAAGTCCGATACGAATATCAAGAGCCGCAGTCTCAAGAAGTATGCTGAGACATTCGCCGCTCAGACTAAACTGCGGGTAAGATTTTCCATGAATAATTTACGCCTGGATGATGGCGTGTTAAATATCCCGCTGTTCATGGTGGACCAGGCAGACAGGCTTATGGGGCTGGCATTGCGCGGGAAAATAGAATCATAATGGCGCATGTTTTGGATGATGTGAGGTGGAAAGAAGGTACAGTACATATCATGGATGTGCGGCAGGTTAGTTGACAAAGGAAATGCTGTGACTTACAATTATTAAGGAAATATTAGAAAAAAATTAGATTTCCTAAAAATGTTTGCCTCGTAGGGGCAAATAGCGACAGGTGGTAGTTTTATGACAAACTATGGTAAGAATTTATTGTTGGCTACGATTGCAGGTGTCGTATTCCTTTTGGGGGCATTTGTAAGCAGCCCTGTGTCCGAGGCCTCGACCTTTGCTCCTTTGGGAGACTCAACTTTTTTGCAGAGAAATCAGCAGATTAATCTGAATGCAGAAGGTGAGCGTGTTTCCTTTATCGTGCAGTCTGATGGTTCTATGCGGTTGTTCAGCCGAGACGGTCAGCATGATTATCTTTCCTTCTGCAATTATTATGAAGGACAGGGCGGCGATGGCTGGAGCGTACGCAAGATAGAGATTAAGAACCCCAACAGGGTTTTGTTTGAAATCAAGGCCACGGCCGGCGCGCATGCCCGTAATGTTGGCTACTGGATTATCGGTAAATACAAAGGCAAATGGGTAACTTTCGTGTCCCTGGATACGCTTTCCAAGTATGGTTATACTGTTGGAGGCTGGCATAGAATAAGCACTGACCTTGACTATGGCGGAAACTTCGTTCTTACCAGTCAGCACGAATATATGCCGCCTGGAGCAATGTATGGTTACCAGGCAAGAATGGCCACGGATTTCATGGCAAAGCTGTTCTGGGATAATAATGCACAGTGGTTCGGTATTCAGAGAATCAAATAAAAATAAGCAGGGGCGTGATTGCTCCTGCTATTTTTTTTACCTGTGTAGTTGTATAACGGTGTATTGGCCATGGTCCCAGCTTGATTGGATAGAGCCTATTGTATGTAAACAATGTTTACTACGTTTACCAAGTTTACTGGGTTTACTGCGTTTACGTTATCCAAAGGGGGTAGAATTTGTTGAGGGCCTTTGGGGCTTTATGTGCTGGGGGGCGATAGTATTCATAATCAGTCCATGGACAACTTTTTTGAAGTAGAAGCACTGATGGAGTTACATATAGACCTTGAGAAGCAGGGCTGATTATGATAAAATTAACTTAAAATATTTTAAGTTAATTTTATTTAAGTAAAGGTGGCGAGGATATGAGGTTCATAGGTCGTCAGCATGAGCTGGCCGTTATCCGACAGAAGTTGGCTAGCAATCGTGCAGAGTCCCTGTTGGTATATGGAAGGAGACGTGTTGGCAAGAGTGAACTGATAAAAGAGGCATTGAAGGATGTAGATGCCATGATTATTCATTATGTTTGCCGTAAGTCTTCTTTCGCCCAGAATATGGCAGGACTAAGCCAAGCGGCGGCGAAAGCATTCGATGAGCCGTTCATCAAGTTTGAAGGCATAGACCAGCTGCTAAAGTATGTGTATGGAAAGGCAACCAGGCAGAAGGTGGTTCTATTCATTGATGAATATCCTTTTCTGCGTGGGGATAATGAGGCCATCGACTCTGAATTTCAGATTGCCATAGACGAATGGCAGCATGAATCCTGCTTGAAGCTGATATTATGCGGTTCCTACATGGACACCATGCAGAAGCTGGTGGACAGCAGCGCACCTTTGTTCGGGCGATTTACGGAGATAATGAAGCTGAAGCCCTTTGACTACTATGATGCGGCCAAGTTCTTCCCCGCCAGAACCAATGAAGAAAAAATGTTGTTATACAGTGTATTTGGAGGTATACCGTTCTATCTGATGCAGCTGAATGACAACCTCTCTCCCGTGGAAAACATCCAAAGGTTGCTTATTCCAGAGGGCGCCATGCTGGAAAATGAGATTAGGCTACAGCTTACTGCAGAGCTTTCAAAGGAAGAGAATGCCAATTTTGTTTTGGAGAAAATCGCCAGTGGTGTAGGCAGATATAGCGATATTGCCCGTGATTTTTCTGGTAGTAGCGGCAAATTGAGCCATACTCTTGGCAAATTGGAAGGGATGGGGCTTATAGAGAAGGACTCGCCCATCAATGC
>NZ_JAILPX010000068.1 GCF_024699275.1 Selenomonas sp. | reverse complement strand
TTAGAACATGGTGCTAAAGAGATTCCCAATCATGCCGTACTGAACGGTAGCATTCAGCACTTGCGGGTTGGTGTAGGCAGAAGCGGTCTTGATGGAGTTACCGAACATGCTCTGCAGGGAGGGGAACAGTTTGTCGCTTTGGTTGTTTGCCTGAGCGAGGTGTTGTTCCGCTTTGCCTGCAAGTCCGTTAGCGCCCAGGGCGTTTTTCGCCCGGTCGCCGTTTTCGGTGAGCGCGGTTGCCAGTTTGTCTTCATCAACAGACATTTTGCCCGTCTTGCTGTCCACCGTGATGCCGAGCTGGTTGTAGGTGTCTGCCCGGTAGGTGGTGTCGGCAAACGACTTATGGAGTGATTCCATTCGTTTTCCCACGCTGCTGTAGTCGCTGGTGAGGTCTAAGGCATCGTTGTAGTCGGAGACGAACTGTTTGACGTTCTTGATGGCAGTTTTCAGGCTGTCACTGTATGTCTTTGTGCCGTCCTCGGCTTCCGTGATGTCGTCCGCACTGAATTCGTAGCTCATGTTCTTGACGGTCTGGGCAGATTTTTGCAAATCGCCCATATATGCCTTGAACTGGGTGTCGAAAGCAGACTTGGCTTCATTGTAGGAATTTACAAGCCCTGCCGCACTGGAAGATACCCCGGAAAGGGCACTGAGATTGGCGATTCCGCTGGAGTACGAATTGGTGTAACCGGACCAAAGGCTGCTGATGGAGTCCTGAGCAGCAGTGGTTTTCTTGCTGGCATAAGCCGAATCAAAAGAACCGACTAAGTTACTGAGCTGGCTGACATTGGCTGCTGCCGTGGAATAGCTTTTGCTTTGCGCAGAAGCTTTGCCGGTGCTTTCCTCTGCCTCGCTGGCAGCTTTTTGTGCCGCCGTGGTGCCCTGCGTGCCCCCCTGTGCCATCTTGTACATCGTGTACGTATCCCTGGTCATTGCCGAAATGGTAGACATGATAATTCCTCCTTTCCTGTAAAATCTGGAAAGTGCGATACTCTCCTTATAGGTTTATCGTCGTTTTTGGGGGAAAGCATAAGCGTTTTTTGACACTGGGAACAATTCCAATTAATAGCAATAGTCGCAGGTTATTAGGGGGAATAGAAGCAATAAATTTCAAGCAATGAGCCGCTTTTCAGAAAATATATTTTTCCGTAGATTTTCGCCGAAAATGTTTTACTTATGGGGACAAAGAGTGTAGAATAGTAGCTGATGGGAGTTAATTCCCAGTTAATTTAGGCCGTAGACAGGACGCCATACAGCGACTCCCAGACGGGAGGTGTCCGTCTAAAATATAATATGTAGTAAAAGAATAGGTGGGGTTTACAACATGTTAAAAAAGACGAAAATCATTTGCACTCAGGGTCCGTCCACAGAGAAACCGGGCGTAATTGATGCGCTGCTCGCAAATGGCATGAACTGCGCACGCTTCAATTTTTCCCATGGTGACCATGCAGAACATCTTGGTCGTATCAACATGGTTCGTGAAGCTGCCAAGAAGGCTGGCAAGGTTATTTCTTTGATTCTCGATACCAAAGGTCCGGAAATGCGTTTGGGCGAATTCAAAGATGGTAAGGTTATGCTGGAAAAGGGCAACAAATTCACCTTGACTTATGAAGATGAGCCGGGCGATGAAACCCATGTTTCTGTAAATCATAAGGGCCTCTATACGGAAGTTAAGCCGGGTGACACCCTGCTCCTCTCCGATGGCCTTGTAGCACTTAAAGTAGACGAGATCAAGGGCAAAGATATCGTTACGACTATCCAGAACAGCGGCAAGATGAGCACGCGTAAACGTGTAGCTGCTCCGGGCGTATCCCTGGGCCTGCCTCCTGTTTCCGAGCAGGATGCTAAGGATATCATCTTTGGCTGCGAACAGGATATGGATTTCGTTGCTGCTTCCTTTATTCAGCGTCCGGATGATGTACTGGCTATCCGCAAGCTGATTGAAGAGCATAATGGTCATATGGAAATCCTGCCGAAGATTGAAAACCTCGAAGGCGTTAAGAATTTCGATGCTATCCTGGAAGTTTCCGATGGTATCATGGTGGCCCGTGGTGACTTGGGTGTAGAAGTTCCGGCTGAGGATGTACCCCTTATTCAGAAGGAAATTATCCGCAAGTGTAATGCTGCTGGCAAGCCGGTTATCGTTGCTACTCAGATGCTCGATTCCATGGAACGCAACCCGCGTCCGACCCGTGCAGAGGTTTCTGACGTTGGTAATGCTATCCTTGATGGTACGGATGCAATCATGTTGTCCGGCGAAACGGCTTCCGGTGACTATCCGGTAGAGGCTGTTTCCACCATGAACCGCATTGCACAGCGTATGGAAAGTTCTTTGGAATATAAGGAACTCTTTGTGGAACGCGGCTTCCAGCATATGGAATCCCGTACCCGTGCTATTGCACATGCTACGGTTCAGATGGCTTATGAGCTTGATGCTCCGGCTATCATCACGCCGACGGAAACTGGTTACACCACGAAGGTTGTATCCAAGTATCGTCCGAAAGCTGCTATTGTGGCGTATACTCCGAGCGAAAAGGCTCTGCGTCAGCTGAACCTGCGTTGGGGTGTATACCCGGTACTGGGCAGCCAGTGGGGCGATGTGGATGAAATGATCAGCAACGCTACGGCTGCTGCTGTGAAAGAGAACCTCGTAAAACGTGGTGACCTCACCATTATCACTTCCGGTGTAAAGGCTGGCAAGGGTAATTCCAGCTCTGTACGTGTGTACAACATCTAATGAATTCTGCGATGGTGTCTGCTTGACATCGTGATTAAGGCCTCGTTGGCTTGTTCCTGCGTAAGTACGCGTCTGGCGCGTAAAATGTGCAGGAATAGGTCAACGAGGTCTTTTGTATGTATAATGTTGTCTTGTCTTTCGCATGGCGTTATAATGAAAAAGTATTATCTTTACAGATAATTTACAGAGTCAAGTGTTAGGATAGGAGCTGTGGAGATGCAGGTTAGGATTTTAGCCAGTGGCAGTAGGGGAAATGCCGTGTTTGTGGAAATGGATGGCATGAAACTTTTGCTGGATGCTGGCATCAGCGCCACGAGAATAAAGAAAGCCCTGGCGGGCATTGGCGTAGATGCTTCTACGCTGGACGGTGTGCTGGTTACCCATGAGCATCGTGACCATGTGGCGGGGCTGGCAACCTTGTCGAAGTGGTATCATCTGCCCATCTTTACCCGGCCTGGTACCATTGAACATATGAAGGGGCGGGCGGCAATTCCGGCGGAGTGTTTTTGTCCCATCGGTGATAGTTTTTCTGTGGGAGGCCTGACGATAGAAAGTTTTAATATTTCTCACGACGCAGCTGAACCGGTAGGATATCGCCTGAAGGGGTGCAAAAATGTGACGCTGGCCACGGATTTGGGCTTCGTGACCGATAACGTACAGACGGCTATTGAGGGCGCGGATGTGTTGATCTTAGAGTCTAATCATGATCCGGAGGTCTTGAAACAGGGAGGGTATCCCTGGCCGTTGAAACGGCGTATCCTTTCCAATCGTGGGCATTTGGCCAATGCAGATGCAGCATGGGCTCTTATCCGGATGCAGAAGCGTCCGGAAAAGGTGTTTCTTGCCCATCTGTCAGAGGAAAATAATCGCCCGGATCTGGCAGAGAATACTGTACAGGGGATTTTGGCGAAACAGGGCGTTCAGCTTGATTTGACAGTAGCCAGTCAAACGGAAATGGTGGGCTGGTACTTGAATTGAATTTTGGAGGGATTTTCATGATTAAGAAGAAAACTTCACTGATGATAGCAGCTATATTGTCGTTGTCAGCGCTTACCTTTTCGGGTTGTTCTGCGGGGACATCTGTAGATAACAGTGCAGGTGTCAGCAATGCCGGCCAGAGTGCTCAGGCAGCTGATGCTGATGTTAAGCTTTCCGATGCACGGAACACACCGGCTGTGCGGGCTGCTAAGATGGTGGGACCTGCAGTGGTCGGGATAACCAATAAGGCTGTGGCCCGGGATTGGTTCAATAATCCTGTGGAAACCGAGGGCGTGGGTTCTGGTGTTATCTTCCGGGAAGACGGCTATATCGTAACCAATAACCATGTGGTTAGCGGTGCTAAGGAAATTATTGTCTCGCTGTCAGATGGGCGCAGCCTCAAGGGTAAGCTGATTGGTGCGGATGAGCTTACGGATTTGGCTGTGGTCAAGGTGGATGCCAAGGATTTGCCGACGGCCAAGTTCGGTGATTCGGATCAGATTGTGGTGGGCGAGCCGGCTATTGCCATCGGCAATCCCATGGGGCTGGAATTCCGGGGCAGTGTGACCAGCGGTGTTGTCAGTGCGGTGAATCGTACACTGGATATCAGTGATAAATTGCTGAAATTGATTCAGACGGATGCGGCTATTAACCCGGGGAACAGTGGCGGTGCATTGGTCAATGCTGATGGTGAAGTGATTGGGATCAACAGTGCGAAGCTGGCAGCCAGAGGTGTTGAGGGGATGGGCTTTGCCATTCCGACCAATACTGTGCAGAGTATCATTGATGAGATTATGAATAAGGGCTATGTAGCTCGTCCCTATTTGGGCGTGTCTGTCTTTGACCCCCAGACTGCAGGCCGTTATGGTTATCAGTTGAATATTGATAAGGGCGTCTATATCTTCCAGCTTATTTTGGATGGTCCCTGTGGCAAAGCAGGCCTTCAGCGCGGAGATATTATCCTTAAAGTCAATGATGAGGAAGTAAACAGTGTGTCCGATTTGCGGGCTAAGATTGCTGCGCATAAGGTCGGTGAAACGGTGACCGTTACTTATGACCGCAATGGAGCCAGCCGCAACGCAGATGTGGTTTTGGAAGAAATGCCGCAGGATGATCGGTAATTGCGGATGAAGATAACCATTGTTTGTGCAGGAAAAATCAAGGAGAAATATCTCACTGCCGGTATTGCTGAATTCTTGAAGCGTTTGAAACCCTTTGCGCAGGTGGACATCCGGGAGATTCATGAGGAGAAGATGCCGGATTCCCCTTCGGATGCGGAGAAGGAACAGGTGCTTGCCCGGGAGGGGGAGAAGCTCTTAAAGCTGGTACCGGAGGGAAGTTATCTCTTTGTGCTGGATGTTTTTGGTAAGGAAAGGTCTTCGGAAGAGCTGGCTGCTTCGATAGCGCAATTGGGACTTTCTGGGCGCAGCAATATCACTTTCTTGATTGGTGGGGCCTTTGGCCTCTCCAGCGAAGTGCGCAGAGCTGCAGATGAGCTCCTGAGTTTTTCACGGATGACCTTTACCCATCAGATGGTGAGGCTTCTGCTGGTGGAGCAGATTTACCGCGCCTTTAAGATTAATCGCGGGGAAAAATATCATTGGTAACGTAAAGCCGTCCCAAACTGGGGCGGCTTTATGGTATAATGAAAATAAATTTTACCAGAGGAGCGATAGCGATGCGTAATCTATATGGACTGTTGGCCTTGGTCACAGGAGTTGCGGGGATATACGGTCTGGTCAATGGTTATAGACTGGAAAGCGTGCTCCTGTTGGCTGTTATGGGAATCGGTATATATAAAGGGCAGCGGCCTCAGAAGGCCGATCACAAGCTGGATACCAGTCAATTGGCTAAAGCGCAGGCTGATTTGGCTTTGGCTGATTGGGAAAAAGCCAGAGAAGATTATGCGCGGGTGGAGGCTGTACGGGTCAAGATCCGGGATAGCCAGCTAAGTCATCAATTGGGATTGATGCAGCAGGAAGCTGCCCGATTGCTTGATTACGTAGAAAAACATCCGGATCGAATTGGTGCCGCTGGGCGTTTTATCCATTATTATCAGGATAGAGCGGCAAGTTTGAGTGAACAATACAGAGAATTGGAGGATACGCAGCTGGAAACTGACCAGGTACGCCAGATCAAGGGAAGATTGAAGGAAACCATTGTCAGTTTTGACGATGCCTATCGTGCAGAGTTTACCAAGATCATCAATACACAACTGTTGGATATGGATGCGGAACTTACTGTCATGCAGCAAGCTTTGGAAGCGGAGGGCATTCATAATGAACATGAGGAAACGGCTTTGCCGGGGGCTGAAAGCCCAGTCAAACTGCAGGCGAACAGATGTCCGCCGACCACGGGAATCGGCCGTAAAAAGTGCCGCCGCCGGGGCGCGGTAACAAAAGTAGGCCGGCAGGAAATGGGCGCTTTGCAGGAGAAGATAACTACACCGGATAATTTGCGGACAGCGGTGTTGACGCAAAAGGCTATTATGAGTGGATTGGCGATTTTTTTAGGTGCCTTGGGTGCGCATAAATTCTATCAGGGCAAGACAAAGTGGGGGATTGCTTATTTGGTTCTCTTTTGGACGTTGATTCCTACGGTGGTGTCCATTGTGGAGGGCATTCGTTATTTCTTTATGCCGGTAGATGATTTTTACGAACAATATTATCGTTAAGGGGGCACATGAGATATGGAAGTGAAGCTGGAAGATTTATTGAAAGCTAAGCAGGCTGTAGCTGGTGGGGACGTACCCCCGGATAATCTGCCTGCAACGGAAGTGATGACGGCTCAAGTAGAAAAGGTGGTAACTGACTTGAGCCCTGAGGAGCGGGCACAGGTGGAGAAGATAAAGGATGAACTGGATTTAACCGATTCTACGGCTATTTTGCGTTTTGGTGCACCAGCCCAGCAAAAAATAGCGGAGTTTTCGGATAGTGTCTTGTCTCAGGTGCGAACCAAGGATAGCGGTCCGGTGGGCGAATTGTTGGGCAGTCTGGTGACGCAGGTGCGGGAATTTGAGCCCGATAATGGCAGCAGCTTTCTCAAAAAGATTCCTCTGGTGGGCAGTCTGGTCAAAAAAGGCGAGGACATCAAACAAGGGTATGAGAAACTTTCTACCCAGGTTGAACGTATACAGGGGAATTTGGAACAGGCAAAACTGAAGATGATGAAGGATGTGGCGCTGTTCGATAAACTTTATGCAGAAAACCTGGGGTATTTTAAGCAGTTGCAGTTGTATATTCAGGCAGGCGAGGAGAAACTGGCAGAAATGAGGGACGTGACGCTGCCAAAACTGCGTCAGCAGGCTGCTGAGTCTGGGGACCCGATGGCTGTACAGGTGGTGTCGGATTTCGAAGCCAGTGTCAATCGCTTTGAAAAGAAAGTCCATGACTTAAAAATCAGTAAGACGATTGCTATTCAGTCAGCACCGCAGATTCGTTTGATTCAGAACAATGATAAGGCACTGATCGATCGGGTTCAGACGGCTATCTATAGCACGATTCCTCTTTGGAAGAATCAGCTGGTTATTGCTTTAGGGCTGCAGGCGCAGCAGGATGTCCTGAAGATGCAGCAGGCGGTCAATAATACGACCAATGAACTTTTGCGCCGGAATGCGGAAATGCTGCAGCAGAATAGTATTGAAACTGCTGTAGAAAATGAGCGCAGTATTGTGGATATTGAGACGGTACGGGAGGTTAACGATCGATTGATCAATACCATTGAGGAAACCATCAAAATTCAGCAGAATGGCCGAGCAAAACGGCAGGCTGCAGAAGCAGAACTTTTGCAGATCGAGGGCCGGTTAAGGGAGACTCTGTTAAAAAGCAGCGGCAGGCAGGAGGCTTGATTCATGAAGAAGGAACGCCGTGCAGTTCAACGGCGCATTAGCGTTTTGGCGTTTTTTATGCTGGCGGCAGTGGGGGTGATTGTCTTTCGCTATGCCTGGTTACAGCTGGTGCAGGGAAATGCCTTGAGCGAACGCATGAAGGCTCAGGTGGGGCAGGACTATGCCATTCAGTCACCCAGAGGGTCAATCCTTGACTGTAATGGAAGAGAATTGGCTGTCAGCACCATGACGAAATCACTCTATATAGACCCCTCTCACGTGGAAAATCCCCAGGAAGTGGCGGCGAATCTGGCTCCGCTGATTGGTCAGACGGAACAGGAGATTTTGGATGATATCGCTGTGGGGGGAGGCTTTGTTTGGGTTAAGCGGCGCATGGAACAGTCTGAGTATGAGGCCGTGCGTCAACTTATCCGGGAGAAAAATTACATTTCCTGTCTGAATTTTCGTGACGAAGCAAAACGCTATTATCCCAATGATGTATTAGCAGCCAATGTTCTAGGATTTGTGGGAACGGATGATAAGGGCTTGGATGGGGTTGAGCAGGCTCTGGATGCTTTACTGAAAGGTGAAGTTAAGGAAACATATTTGACTACGGACCGACAGGCCCGGCCTATTCTGGATTCTATCTTTTCCAGCAGCCGCCGTTATATGGGGGATTCCTGTAAAACCGTTGAGCTGACGTTGGATAGCGCTATCCAATTTATCGTGGAACAGGAACTGGATCGGGCCATTGCGGAGAATCGGCCAAAGGCTATTACCTGCGTGGTGATGAATCCTAAAACTGGAGAAGTGCTGGCTATGGCCTCTCGTCCTTCCTATAACCCCAATAAATTCTGGGAGTATAACGCAGAAATATGGAAGAATCGGGCTGTGTCCTTTATTTATGAGCCGGGGTCGACATTTAAGTCGGTGGTAGCTGGTGCTGCTTTACAGGAAAAAGTGGTCAGTCCTAATCAGGTGTTTGTGGACCCTGGCTATGTCATGGTGTCCGGGCGGCGGATTCAGAACTGGAATGGCGAAAGTTTTGGTACTGTAACCTTTACGGATGTGGTGAAGCAGTCTTTGAATACGGGCTTTGCGCAGGTGGGGTTACGCTTAGGGGCAGAAAGACTTATGCGTTATGCCCGTGATTTTGGCTTCGGTGAGCCTACAGGGATTGATTTGCCTGGCGAGGAAAGGGGAATTCTCTTCAATCCAGAGGATATGCGGGATTCGGATATGGCAACCAGTGCAATTGGGCAGAGTATTGCCGTAACGCCGTTGCAGCTGGTTACAGCAGTATCTGCGATTGCCAATGATGGTGTACTGTTGAAGCCGCATATCGTGAAGACTATTCGCAATGCGGATGGCAGTATCTATGAAGAACGTGGTAAGACGGAAGTCCGCCGGGTCATTGATTCGGCTACGGATAAGACGCTGATGGGGCTGTTGGAACAGGTGGTATCCAGTGGTGGCGGTGCTAAGGCTGCTGTCAAGGGATATCGCATTGCCGGTAAAACGGGAACGGCTCAAAAGATTCGGGAAGATGGTAGTGGCTATATGGATGGTCATTATATTGCATCTTTTTGTGGGTTTGCGCCGGTGGAAGATCCTCAGCTTACGGTATTGGTCATGATTGATGATCCCAGTGCGGGGAATTTCTATGGCGGTCAGATTGCGGCTCCAGTAGCTGGACGGATTTTTGCGCAATTGTTCCGTTATCTGCATATTGAACCCTCCAGTGATCCTTTTGCCGGGATGGAACCGGCAAAAGAGAAACAGCCGGTACATAAACCGATTAAATCCTTTACGGGAGAGGTGCCGGATGGGAAGATTGTCGTACCTGATTTTAGTGGGAAAAGTCTCCGTGAAGCGGCAGGATTGGCTGCGGATAAGGGGCTGTCCTTTCAAAGTGAAGGGTCTGGATATGCTGTGGGGCAAAGTATAGAGATTAATTCGTTGGTGGATAGGGGGACGAGTATTACGGTATACTTTGAACCGAGTTAATGGGTTTACATTGAAGTGCAAAGATGCCGCGGAGGCTGGTAATATTTTCCCTGCGCCATAGACAGGCTTGTCAAATGCTTCGGAAAAACATCACCAGTTTCCACGGCTTACGTTTGTCTTATATCTATTGGTTTACATCGTAGTGTAGCTGAGATATTAACCAAAGGAGGGCGGGGGAGGCTGTTGCTTTCGGGAGTATTTGGCAAGCATGTCTAAGCGGAGGAAAGCAATTGCCTCCCCTGCCCTCCGCCCTGTGTTACGAACTTTTCATGAATTATTTAGCGGTTTTAAAACTTTTTTTCAAAAAGGTGTTGACAATAGCTTGCGACTCGTGTAATATAATACAAGTCGCTGACAGATACGGCAACGAAACAGCATAGCAAGCCTTGATTGGCAGGCCGCTGATGGGTTACCGAAAAGCTTCGAAAAAAACTTCAAAAAAGTTCTTGACAAGCTGAGCTGAATGCGATAAGATAAATGAGTCGCTTGAAGCGAGAG
>NZ_JAILPX010000038.1 GCF_024699275.1 Selenomonas sp. | reverse complement strand
TGCTGGTTCTGCGGAAAGCATCATATTCGTAGGTGTTGTTGCCATCACTTAGCAGATTGCCTGACCGGTCATATTGATATGTTTCCACCTGTCCGTTGACGATTTGACTTGTCAATCGGTTGTTGACATCATAAACATACTGCTCCTCGATATCCTTGGCCGTTCGGGTCAGACGGTTGCCCGCGTTATCGTAGCTGAATCGCTCCGTATAGGTTGGATATTCTGCTTGTTCCAGGCGGTTCAGGCTGTCATAGGCATAGAGTGTCTTGCCCGCCAGCTCGTTTTTCTCGATGCGCTGGCCGTTGCCGTCGTAGCGGTAGGTGTTCTGCGCAAGGATTTTATCGGGCGTGGCTACCGTCAGACTCGTTATATTCTTATCCGCGTCATAGGTGATATCCTGCCACATGCCGTTGGCGTGGGTTATCTTTTGGATAGCACCATCGGCATCGCGGGTAAATTGGACAATTGACTGGTCAATTTCATTGCATATATCAACTAAGTGATTTGACTTGTCAAATCGGTAGCTGACTTGCCGGCCTGTGATGTCAGTCTGACTTATCTTGCGGCCCAGCTCGTCATAAGTATAGGCCAAAAGCGTTTTGCCGCTGGCTTTCTTGGCAAGCAGCAGACCGTCTTTGTCGTAGCTGTAACGGTAGTCCATACCATTGGAGATAGCGGCGGTCAATTGCCCATTGGGTGCATATTCATAGCTATTGCGCAGATTGCCAGCTTTTCGCTCGATAAGACTGCCGTAGACATTCCACTGGTACTCATTCGTTATACCATTTCGGTCTTGGAATTGGATTAGTTTTCCGTCGGCAGTGAAAAGATACTGCTCCTGACTGCCGTCCGGATAGGTTATGGATTTCAGTTGGTTATTATCATCATAGGCATAGATACGATTGTTTCCGTTGCCATCTACGGCTTCAGTGATATTGCCCGCATAGTCATAGGCATAATTCTCCTTTGAACCGTCAGCCTTATGGATTTCGGTAATACGCCCCCAGCTGTCGAGGATGTAGTTTGTCTCGTTGCCGTTGCCGTCAATAGTTCTGGTAACATTGCCCTGGGCATCATAGTTATAGGCTTGGCTTGCACCTCCCTTGGTTTCGATTCTGGTCTGCCAGCCGGCGGCGGTGTAGGCGTATTCTGCACCACTGCCGCCTGCGGTTTCTACTTTGATTCTGCGGCCTGCACGGTCATAGGAGACAGTTTCCAACGTATTGCCCGCAAGGTCGATAACTGCTGTCAAACGGCCTGCGCTGTCGTACTGGTAGCGGTAGGACATTTCCTGCGGCAGCTGGCGTTCGGTTATGTTGCCTTCTTTGTCGTAGACCAGATTCTGCGTACGGCCTTCACTGGTGATTTCCTTCGTCCGCTGGTTCATCAGGTTGTAGGTAAACTGTTCATTGCGGCCGCAATCGTCTGTAATGTTTACGATATTCCCGGCTTTGTCGTAGGCAAAGTTGGTTGTGTTCTTTTGGCCAGATGCGTGGTCAATAACCGTTTCTGCAATTAGTCGGTCTACAGCATCATAATCCCGCTGGATTTTACTGCCATTTGGGAACTTTATCTCTATGATGTTGCTGTTGGCATCATAGGCATAGCGGGTATGTGCCCACCATGTGCCTTTGCGCTTTTGGTTGAGTTTTTCGGCTCTGTCGGTCAGGCGACCTGTTTCATCATAGAGGTATTTTATCAGCTGGTTTTCTTCTGCATTAACCTTACGTTCCTCACTGGTTCGTTTTCCTATGCTGTTGTAGGTGTATTTGACCTCTGCGCCGAGATTATCCGTTACACGGATTAAGCGGTTCTGCTTGTCGTAGGTATTGCGGATGGTGCGCGTCAGGCCGCTGGCACTGGTCTCGCTTTGCAGGGTGAGCCAGGTCTTTTCCTCGATGATGTTGTTATGGACATCATACGTCCAGCGCCGCAGGCTGTACTGGATTGCACCGTCTTTTTCGGAAACAGCCTTGCGTTCCTCCAGCTTGTTGCCCACCAAGTCATAGCGGTAGGTGGTGGCATAGACCATACCTTCCCGGCTGGCTTCAAGCTGGCCTGCATCCTGATGGTAAACGCAACGGCCTCTGGCATCATAGCGGGAGACCTCCAGCAGGTCGCCAGCTTCATTTGTCACGGAAGTACGGCGATTGCCTGCGTCATAAGTGTAGGTCGTTCCGGAGCCGTCATCGGTGGACGGATCATAATGGTTCGGTGTTACCTTCTTGATGAGATTCCCCTCTGCATCATAGAAAGAGCGCTCCACGCCGCCGTCCGGGTAATGGGTACGGATTTTGCGGCCATCGGCATCGTAGTCATAAGCCGTGCCTTCACCATTTTTCGCCTCTGGGTGAACCTCTTTAGTCAAGCGGCTTTCGCCATCATATTCCTTGTCATAAACTACGCCCAGTGGGCTTTCCGTGTGGATGGGATTATCCATGCCATCATAGGCATAACGCCAGTAACGGGACTGCTCCTCGCTGGCATTTTCCTTAGGGCTGCATTCACGGCGCAGATTGCCCATCAGGTCAAATTCCGCCGTATAAGAGTTCCCCAACGCATCGGTATCGCTGACGATATGGTCAAGGCTGTCATAGCCGAAACTGCGCTCACCGAATTCGCTAGCAATTATGCTCAAACGATTTGCGTCATCATACTCATAGCGGAATTCATCCCCACAGGGAGTACGCATAGCACAGGGAACAGGGGAATCCTCCTTATACCAGTAGCGCGTTTCCTGACCATTTACGGTCTTACGAAGCATACGCCCCTGATAATCGTATTCGTAGGCTTCCACCTGCCACTTTCCCTCGGACTGTTTCGTTTTCTTTTCCCTAAGCCAGCCTTCTTGGGTGTAATTATAGCATATCTCACCGCCAAGATTATCCTGCGTACGAATGCGTTGTCCCCGTTTATCATAGGTATGAGTGGTGATTAAGCCATCCGCTTTTATTTCCTGCAAAAGTTGGCCTTTGGCGTTGAATTCCCAATGCGTCTCACGCCCCAAGCGGTCTTTTTGATAAATCTGATTTTCCCACTCGTCATAGCCACGTTCTTCCATCGTGCCATCCGGGTAATCAATGGCCTCCACCAGTTTCTGCCGGTTATAATGCACCGTAAGCCGCTGACCGGTATGTACTTCTGTGTAAGTGGTAAGCCGATTCTGCGGATCGTAGAAATATACATACTCGCCACCGGTAATCATAGCCTGCCGGGTAACACGGCTGTCCCTGTCGTAGGTGTTTTTCACATAAGTCTTGCCGTTGAGGTCACATACGGACAGAATACGGCCTGACTCATCATAAGTATACTGAAAACTGCCCCCGTTCGGATAGGTCACCTTGGTCAGCAGATCACCATCATAGCGGTAACGCAACACACGACCAAGCGAATCTGCGATGGAGCTGATCTTATCGTTATCGTAGGTAAAACGAATCTCCTGACCGCAGGAAAGGGTAATATGCTGGATAAACTTCCCCTGATAGGTAAGTTTTACTGGCCGCTGGTTATTCTGCTGAATGGAAATCAGCTTGCCCTCCGAATCAAAGGTATAGCATTTCCGTTCAGCAGGAAGTATAATCTGGTAGCCCGTTTTATCCTCACGGAGCTTCAAAGCTTCACTGCCGCCACGCTGATTCAGCCATGTACCATTCTCCTGCAACTGGAATTTTTCCAGATGCAAGTCAGGCATCAAAACCGTAATCCGGTTATTCTCGCGGGAAAGGCACATCCCTACATTTATCAGCCAGCGGCTGCCAAGGTGCTGGCCTTTATTTTCATAGAGGGATTCGTAGCAACGAGTAAGGACAAAATCTTCACCTAAATCCTTGAACACCATGTCCGTTGTATTCAGGATAAAACTGCCTGTAACTAAATCTACCGGATCGCCACCTTTTAAATCTCCAACCTTGTTATCCCCTTGGCAGCGATTATTATTAATTCCATCTTTTCCGCCGTTATTCCTTATATTTTCAGGGATTTCACGATTTTCCCGCCCATCTAATTTTCTTGCTTCCGGCGCTTTGGGATTAACATTTTTTGCGGCCCTTTTCGCATCTTGTTTCAATACGGTACTAGCCCCTTTACCTATGCTTTTTTCCAACTCGGCAGAACTTTTGGCCGCACCGCTCGTGACGTGCTCAACCGGTCTGATTATATCTTCGATTTTCTTTTCCACTTTTGCCGCATTAACCGCCGCCTTACCTTCTTTAGCCGCTTTAGCTGCTTTTTCAGCTTTTTCCAGCTTACCAGCAGCTTTCAGCCCCTTTGCGCCTAATTTCGCGCCTTTGGCTACATTCCCTACTCCCGGAATCGCTCCAAAGGCATCCAATGCGGCCATGCCCCAATTGCCTTCTTTGATATCCTGCAAGGCATCATAGGCACTCATCAGATTTCCCACTATCGGAATCATTTCCGCAGCATCCCAGGCAAGTTCCTTGGCAACGTCCAGCGAATTGTCCTCCGTTTCTTCTGCTGGTGCATTATTTATACTGCCGCCACCGCCCTTGTTATAACCGCTTTCTTCTATTACCGGCGAGGCTATCTGTATATTCCCATCCTTGCTGATGTCAATACTGCTATTTCCTACCACAAGGGTTAAGCCATCCTTGCCTTCTGCCTGCAGGAAACCACTTACGGGCACACTATCCGGCGCTTGCGGTGCTGCAGGAGTATGTGTTGTTCCCGTAGCCGCATCACAGGCCTTGGCCTGATTGGAGGGCACTACGGTTTCCAAAGGAGCACTGGCTGATTTCAAGCCCGGAACATCCGCGCCAATCTTCTTATTGCTGCCCATATTGACACCAATATATCCACCACCATGGGAAGTATAAGCAGCCATGCCATTGCGGTAGTCAGCTTCCGGCTTGGCAAACTGCTCAGGCGTCTCACTCTGAGCAGCCTGAACTTCTATATCCTGCTTCGCTTCAAATACAATATCCTGCGTAGAATGTATGCTTATCCCCGACGCATCACTCATGGTGATAATAGAACTGTTTATTCCCTGCCGTCCGGCCTGCATGACCACACTGCCCGGCTGGAATTGCAAGAGATTGTTTGTGCTGGTCAGGGAACGATTCTCCGGCATATCATAATCACTGTCACCATCCGTAGAAGTACGATGGCTGCCCTGAGCCATTTTCTTGCCGTTTTCCTCGTGATAGACGAATACCTTATCCCCCACATCCGGCATGGAATACATATAATTATTGACGATATTCTCATAGGGAATCCAGCAGGCTTCGCTCTCATCCTGACTTTCATCCACATCAAAATGAACCTTGACATTCGTACCATCAACCGCAATGATTTTTCCCGTCAAATAGCGGCCACGGTTCCTGTCCTGAAGCTCTGTCCGAGCATCTACACGGCAGCCTTCCTTGTTCACCAGTTGCAGGTGATTAATCAGCAAGCCATCCTGCGCCTCGATACAGCTGTGCATTACAACCTGGCCGCGCTCGCCATTCTTCAGGCCGTAACCCACGCCCAAAGACAAATCCGGTGTATCCATGTCCGTCAGCGTATATTCGCAGGGCAAAGCACGTTTCGCGGTATTTTCCTGCGCCCGCAGGCATTTTTCCAAGAGCACACGCTGACTCAGAATATGGTCATCTGCCTGAAGCTGGCTTTGGCGGAAGGGCATATAGCCCAAACTGATACGGATTCCCTGACTTTTGGCATCGGCAAAAATATATCTTCCTGTACTCTCTGCCAAGCGGCATAGAAATTCCCAATCCGTCTGTTCTTCCTGATAGACCAGCCGGGAAATCGTTTCATTCTCCGGGACGATAACTTCTGCCTCGTACGACGAGGCTACAGACCTTGCCATATCCTGCAAGGTCTTATCCTCCGGCTGGAAGGTGCGGGACTTCTTATGGATATCCAGCAAAAAAGACTTCGTATACAGGATAACTTGCAGCCGTTTTTCCCCCGCCTGCTGTATGAGCTGGCTGGAACCTATCACACCGGCAAAAATAATCTGCTCCCCAGCCCGGACGATTATCTCCCGATTCTCCAGCTGCAATACATCCTGCTCGCCGAAAGAATCATCCATCCCCAGTTCCAGCTGACACCGCCCATGCTGGCCGGCCTTCTCTACGATTTTCAAGGCTTCGAGTTTCCTGTATTCCAGACCAGAAAGCCTGACTGCTCCTAGCGGAGTTTGTTCCATAACGAACCTTCTTTCAAATTACTACATAATCTGCACTTGTTTCAACTGTATACCCGTCACGCCCTGCTGCAAAAAGCGTTCTGCCGCCGTAAGCGAGGCCAGCCACAGCAATTGCCCCTTCAGGGAAATCACCAGCAAGTGCATCCCTTCTAAATATTTTGCTTCTAAAATAGGTGCATCCGTCCGCCCCATAACATATTTGGTCTTCTCATGCAGGAAACACTCCGATACCGGATAATAGGGAATCCAATATAACGGCATGGGCTTCTTCTCATCGCCATCCGCAGAGAAAAACTGCACTGCCTTGAATTTTATCTCTGGCTGCAAGCGCGCAAAAATCCTCCGCATAGAATCTGCTACCATAAAAGTCGGCTCAAAAATCACCGATGGCATACGCATTGCATCATTATAGTTATAATGTACGACCGCATCCCCCATCTGCAGGAACTTCTCCAACGTCATAATGGGTGGATATTTATCCGCAGGTAAATCCAGCGGGGAAATAACATTATTCACATTCCTGCCCGCCAGCATTTGGAACCATGGTTCTATCAAACAAAAGCCCCCTCACAATCCGTCAAATCATTATCCCGTTGGTGCATCCCTTGAAAATCACAAGCGACAAAACTGCATTTCTGCATTTTATTTCCTGTAAAAGACACTCCGCGATATAACTTATTGGCATCCATAGCTTCTGAGTCCGGATTGAAATCACAGTTTTGGAATTCACAGGCAGCCAAAAGACTCTTTTCAAAGCTTGCACCAGCAAGTTTGCAATCCTGAAATGTAACACCATAGAATCTACAGTTTCGAAAACGGCAGTCGCAAAGATTGGTGTCCTTGAATGTTACTTTTTCCAACCGGCAGTCGATAAACTCCGCTGTTTCGGCATCTATTTCCTTGATGACAACATCGCGGTATCGCTTCGCTACGAAAAAGGCTCCTGCCAAAGATTCCCCCTGCGCATCCAGCAAATCCACATCTGTCCGCAGACGGAATATCGGCTCCTGCCAGTCACGGTAAGCGCCAACGGTAATCTGGAACTCCTCCGTGACTGACAGTTTGCGAAACTCCGGCGTGTCTTCCAATTCACGCATCCAGTACCTGGCCCGGTTCAACCAGATGTAAAGGATCTTCTGCTGCGTCTGAACCAACAACGACTGTATAACATCCGGATCATAGTACCGAGCATACCACAAATCCTTGCGATAAGCCTGCCCGGCAAAAGTCTGCCAGTCCCCCAGAACATCCGTGGCTCTTATTCTTGCCTTCGCCCAAGGATTATCCCCATCATCAGCAAAAAACTCTACCATAAAGCAAGGTTCTTGTTCCACCAGCAAGGCACTTGTATGCAGAAAAGATAATCGCAAGTAACAGCATGGAGGAATCACACCGATTTCCTTATTAGATTTCTCCTGTACTCGACAAGTCATTTCGAAGATATTGCTCATAACCTTCACCCAGGATTTACAATATTTACTATCTTGATTTGTCAACTTGCCACTAACATCTTGAATATATCTTTCCTCTA
>NZ_JAILPX010000011.1 GCF_024699275.1 Selenomonas sp. | reverse complement strand
GAGTATGGACAGGCCCGTGCCTGGGGTTCTTTTGGTTATGCAATGTCGGCACTTGCCGCAGGTTTCCTCTTTACGATTAATCCGTATCTGGTATTCTGGACCGGTTCGGCGGTATCGGCAGTCCTCTTGGCGGTGCTGCTTCTTCTGAAACCGGAAAATAAGGAAGCAAATATCGCTGCCTATGAGAATAGTGAGGAACGCAATAAGGCTGTAAAATCTCCCTCGCTTAAGGAAATCATTCAGGTATTTGGTATCTTTGATGTTTGGAAAATCATTATCTTCGTTATCTTGAGCTGGACGTTCTATACCGTATTTGACCAGCAGATGTTCCCTGAATTCTTCACGCGTTTCTTTGCTACCCCGGAAGAAGGTCAGCAGGCTTATGGCATTTTGAACTCGGTGCAGGTATTCTTAGAATTCCTGATGATGGGGCTAGTGCCGGTATTGATGAAAAAAATCGGCGTGCGCAGTGCACTGCTCTTGAGCTGCCTTATCATGATTTGCCGTATCGGCGGCTGCGGCCTGGCTTCGACTCCACTGGGGATTGGCCTGATCAAACTCTTGCATGCTCCGGAAACGGCACTCTTCGTGCTGGCTATCTTCCGCTATTTCACCTTGCACTTTGATACGCGTGTATCGGCTACCCTCTATATGGTTGGTTTCCAGATTGCAGCGTCTGTCGGCGGCATCATCTTCTCCGTACCGCTGGGCACCCTGCGTGACAGCATCGGCTATCAGAGCACGTTCTTGACGATTGCCGGGATTGTCTTGGTGGCAACCTTGTACGCCTGCTGCATCCTGAAAAAGGATGACCGGGATGTAGAAGGCCAGCCGTTGGAAGCGTAAAAATTTGATGGTGCAGGAAGCGTCACTGAAATGTGGAACGTCAGCGGCGCTTCCTTTTTTGGAGGGTGAAAGCATAATGAAGAAGAAAATGATGGTGGGCGGCCTGCTGCCGGCACTGGTATTGAGCACATGCGGTCTGGCAGGAGCACAGCCTGCCGCTATGGATACGCTGACGGCAATGGAACAGAATCCGGACGCGGGAAGTCAAATGCGGGCTTCAACGGAACCGGTAACACAGGAGTCCCTGCAGGAAATGCGCAGACAGCTGGAGGAGCAGCTGCAGCAGGCCCAGGAACTGCAGAACAGATTGAATGCGCAGCTTGGCAGCTTGGAAAAGCGCATGAAAAAGGTCGAGAAAAAGACCAATGAGCCGAATATCGAGATTCATGGTTATGGTCGGCTTAGATGGGATCAGCATAAATTTGAGGGAGCAAAGGGCGTAGAGAAGAAATCTGTTTGGATTAACTTATTCACCAAATATCGGATAAATGAAAAGTGGTCGCTGTTCAGCGAACATGAATTTGAAAATAATCTTACGGATAACACAGGGGCTTATGATGGTAATGGCAAGAGCTATTCTCGCCCTGTCTTGCAGCTATATGCCGGCGGACGTGTAGGAGATGTCAATGTCAAAATAGGGCGTTATTACCTGCAATCTCCCTATAAGTTTACCTATGATGAAAAAGTTGATGGCTTTCAGCTAAATTATGGTATACCCACGAAATGGGGGCGGAAAGCGGATTTCAAATTGAATTACGGGAATACATTTAGCTGGATGCTTTATATGGATTCAGATCCGAAAAATGTTGGTAAATTTGACCCCAGTAATAATTTCCGGGTTATGTCCTTGATGACCGAAATTCCTGTGGCGAAGAATACCAATATTAGTGCACATTATGGAAAAATTACGCATCGGAAAAGTGATTTGAGCCGTAAAACCTTTTCTGTAGGTTTTGATACCAAGCTGAATCGTGATTTGAAGCTTACGGCAGCCATAGCCAAATCTGATGCAGGAAGCTTAAATAAGTCCCACTTTATTCAGTTGCAGTATAAAGAGGCTCGTCCGGATATTCCTGGTTCTTATGATATTTATATCAAAAAATATCTGCAACGTGCATATACAGGGTTGACGAACAGGTTCAATGATGATATTACTGGCCCGGATGGAGATTATGCAGGCAAACTCAACGATGAGAATCCTGGCTATAATGTATGGGATAAACATCGGGCTGGTGAGTTCAACGGGCTTCGTATAGGTGTTGATTTTGTACCTGTTCGCAATACAAAGTTGATGGTTAATTATACATTTGGCAAGTTGGGAATGTTTGATAAGGATGCTGGCTGGATTTATAATGGCAAACAGGAAAATTACAGCTTCCTGCGTACCCAGCTGGAAATGTATTTCTAAGCGGCTTATTATATGATGAAAGAAGGCAGACATAAAATGAAAAAACAGATTTTGGCCGCCTTGTTGGCCGCTTCGAGTCTTTGTCTGGGAAGTTCACAGGTTGGTGCATATCCGGCGTTGTTCCCCAATTCCGGCTATAGCTGGGTAGGGGATACCATGCCCTTTTATGATGGCGAGCAGTTCCGTATCTTCTATTTGGAAGATTTGCGTGACGGGGACACAGGTTTCCATCCCTGGAGCCTGTGGACGACAAAGGATTTTACCGATTATCACCATGACAGCAAAGTCATTCCCTACGATACCGATAATGAATTTGCCAAGGATTCGGCGCTGGGCACCGGCTCGGTTGTGCAGGATAAAGACGGTCTTTACCATGCGTTTTATACCGGCTTTAACTGGCGCAGCATGCCAAAAGAAAATATCATGCATGCCGTCAGCCGTGACCTTGTGAGCTGGCAAAAACTGCCAGAGGATTCGTTCCAAGGTAGCAAGCCCTACATCTATGATGATACATTCCGTGACCCCAACGTATTCTACAATGCAGACTATGAGGAATATTGGATGCTCATTACGACGCGCAGTCAGAAACCCTGCGGCGTAATTGCTCTGTATACTTCCAAAGACCTCAAGCATTGGGAGGACAAAGGCGTATTATTTGAAAATGATATGGGTAGTGATGCCAATATGGAATGTCCGACGCTGGTGAAATATGGCGATTACTGGTATCTGACATTCTCCGACCAGTGGCCGAATCGTGTCGTACATTATCGTATGGCCAAGGATTCCAAGGGGCCGTTTGAGAAACCGGCACAGGATTATTTTGACGCCAGCGGTTTCTATGCCGGCAAACTGGCGCAGGACAAAAAAGACCTCTATCTGGTGGGCTGGACGCCGACCAAGTGGGATGGTCTG
>NZ_JAILPX010000090.1 GCF_024699275.1 Selenomonas sp. | reverse complement strand
AAGTAACGCTCGCACATCTTGACCATCGGCACCACAAGCGGCGGCACAACCGAGGAAATGATAATCGCATGAATATCGCTCATGCTGATGCCCTGATAGCGGAACAAATCATTCATCAACATGCCATATTCATCCCCGGTCTTTTGCCTGTCCGTGGAAATACGCCAGTGCTTCATCAATTTCTTGCCTTCATAGGTGCCCATGACAATATTGCTATTGCCGATATCCAAAACTAATAACAAAGGATTTTCCTCCTAAAAATTCATTTACCATTTGCCGCTGCGGGGACGAATGGATACATCTCCCGCCAGCACCCGCTGACGGCCCTCAGCCGTATCCACCAACAGGGCCCCGTCTGCATCAATATCCACGGCCTTGCCAAAGTAGACCTCGCCATCCCGTACGCCGATGACCTTGACTTCCTGACCAAGAGTGATGCTGTACTTGCGCCACTCCTCCAGCACAGGCGCAAAGCCCTCGCGCTGGACCTTGCCGTACAAATCATCCATAGCCCGGAGCACCGCCTGGAAAAATTTAACTCTGGGCAGCTGCTCCCCCTTCATCATGCTCAGGGAAGTGGCCACATCGCGAATGTCCCCTGGAAAATCTGACTGGTCAATATTGACGTTTATGCCCGTGCCGATGACGATATAGTTAATGCCGTCCATCTCGGCACTCATTTCCGTCAGAATGCCCACCAGCTTCTTGTTTTCATAGAGCAAATCGTTGGGCCATTTAATGCCGGGCTCGAGGCCGAATTCTTCCATGGCTCTGGCCACGGCCACCGCCGCCATCAAGGTGCACTTTGGCGCTTCCTGAGGCAGGAACTTCGGCCGCAAAATTACTGAAAACCAGATGCCCTTGCCCTTGGGCGAAAAGAATTTCCGTTCAAGACGCCCCTTGCCGCCGGTCTGGCTTTCCGCTACCACTACGGTACCCTCTACCGCACCATTGCGCGCCAGCCGTTTGGCCTCGTTGTTGGTAGAGTCGATTTCCTCATGGCAGATAATCTCCTGCCCGATGATTTTCGTCTCCAGCCCATGGTGGATTTCCCCGGAAAGCAAAGCATCCGGAGCCTCCCGCAAGATATAGCCGCTGCGGGCATGGCTTTCGATATCATAGCCCTGAGCCCGCATCTCCTTGATGTGCTTCCAGACCGCCGTCCGGGAAACGCCCAGCTTATCAGCAATTTCCTCGCCGGATATATATTTCTCCCCGCTCTGCCGCAGGAGTGTCAAAATCTTATTCCGCAATGCCATCCCCCTTATGGATTGGTCAACATTTACATACTATACGATTATACAACGAATGTGAGGCAAAAAAAAGCGTAATAACGTAAAAAATACCGTGCCAGTTCACCTTTGACCTGACACGATATTTTCTACTTCATAACCTTCTCTACCAATGATTTATAGCTGTCAATTACATCATACACTACATGTTCACTACTGATAGCTGCAAAATGCTTGCGGGCACATTTTATCTTGGTATCCTCGATAAGCCGCAACTGCATGGAATTCATACTGCCCTTTGTTTCAGCTACGAAATAAATATGCTTTACTGACCCTTCCTTAAAGGCTATCGCCCAGTCCGGATTATAATGTCCCACTGGCGTGTCAATAAAGAATCCTCCGGGAAGTTTTACATAAACCGAAATATTTTTATCTGCCTCCAAATCCTGCGCAAAATTGCACTCATTAGCAGAGTCAAAAATTACATGGTCATAAAGGCATCTATCAGCAGCAATAGCATTTTCGCCTAAGCGGGCTTTAAGATTTGGTTCCGTGAAAATGTCTGTATCATAAGTCTCTTCCAGTGCGCGATAAGTGATATGTTCTACTACAACAGTTGCTTTTTCATCATTTATCAGACCAGCAGTCTTAATGATAAATTCCTCGGGATTAGCCTTGAACATATTAAAAATCTCCGGCTTTATCTGTGTAAGTATCCCTACAATTGCCTTACGGGTAAGCCCGGTTTCAACTACTAATTTTCCCACCAAATCATATTTGATGCCATTATTCACCCGTACCTTTGCCTTCCGCTGGTCAGTACCGCCAGTTTCTTTGACAAACGCTTTTCCTGCTGCCAATTGTTCTTTGGAAGCAATTTCCTGCAAAGAACCGGTTTCCACCGTGAAATACAAAGGTGCAACGCGGAGTTTGCGATTTAGGGCATCTACAGCCTTGCGAACCAGCTCTGCCGAATCAAACTCCACAGCATAAACTGATTTATGATTGATTTGCTTCCACAGGTTCTTGAACGCCTGACGATTGATTTTATCTTCATCCAAACGCACTTCCGTATTCTTATCCCTGTCGTTTTCAATACCAGCATATTCGCCGCTATAAACCGAACTTAGAATATTCAGCACAGCCTGGCTGTAATCAGCAACAGCCTCTGGCAACTTCACGGCAGCATTATTATAATCCTGTTCATATTTGGCTGTCAGCTTGCCATCATCATCAATATAATCATTTTTTGCCAGACTGATAAAGAGTTTAGCTGCCAAATCGCTGTCCACCTTAAGCTTATTCGCACCAGTATTGCTGACAAGTTTTTTGTCTTCAAACAGATTGCCTGTAACTTTTCTCGGTCTGTTCGGCACATCATCAGCAATAGCCCTCTGCAAGCCGCCAGCAAAATCTTTATAGCTTTCGCTGGCAATAACCGTAAGGGTGTTTATCCGATGTATGTCATTCCCCAACCGATTATAGTCCATGCGCTCGCCGTCCTGATTGACACATAAGCGCATACCACGGCCCACTTCCTGACGCTTGCCCACATCACTTTCACTCTGTTTCAATGTACAAATCTGAAACACATTCGGATTATCCCAACCTTCCCTCAGAGCAGAATGTGAGAAGATAAAACGTACTGGCGAACGCTTAGGGTCTAAATCCAGCAGCCGTTCCTTATCCTTCATAATCAATGTATAGGCATCGATATCATCCGAACTGTTTTCCTTCCGCTTCAACGGCGAGTTTATCATCTTTCCCTTTTTATCCACGGAGAAATATCCTTGATGTGTCTTATGTGCACTGATAGCTTCAAGATATTTTTGATAGTCCGTATCATCCAGCGCTGTCTGGAAATTATCCAAAACATCCTGATACTCTTCCTCAAACATCTTGGCATATTCGCCATTATGATAATTACTGCCTTCATCATAGACGCGATACTTGGCCACTTCATCAATAAAGAACAGCGATAGCACCTTGATGCCCTGACGGAAAAGCTGCTGTTCCTTCTGCAAATGCGAAAGGATTGTTTCCCGAATCTGTACCCGCCGCAATTGGTCTTCTGTGAAATCCCCCACTGCTTCTCCCACGTGAAGCGTAATGCCATTGACAAATTCGACCGTATTGGTGTTGGCATTGATACGAGAAATGATGTAATTCCCCTTGTATTCTTCCAATTCTCCAGACAGCTGATAGAGATTTTCCCCTTCACACAGAGTACGCCGTATGGAACGGATTGAATTCTTGCCCTTCTTGTCAAAATCTAGTACCGCCATCGGCGGGCGAACTTTAGATGTTTTGATTTCCGAGAAAAAGACATAACCGCCGGTAGCCGTGTTGGTGCTGGCTGTAATGCCCTTCACGGCAATTTTCTTTACCAGCTTCTGATTATAAGCATCGATAGCATCCAGCCGATAGACAATATTATACTCTTCCCGCGGTGTAGCGGAGTAACGCAAGGTCATTAATGGATTAAAGGCTTTGAGCTTTTCCTTGGTCTTCTTCCCCTCCACCGATTGCGGTTCGTCAATGATAAGGATAGGATTCGTGGCTGCAATCACATCAATAGGACGGCGGCTGCGAAAGGCATCCAGCTTCATATTGATACGCCGCGCATCCTTGCCTGTCGCATTAAACGCCTGTGCATTGATAATCATCACATTGATGGCACTATCTGCGGCAAAGCGGTCAATCTCCGTAAGGTTCTTGGAATCATAAATGAAATAACGGATTTTCTTGCCATAGTCCGAAGCAAAATGTTCCTGTGTCACCGCAAAGGACTTATATACGCCCTCACGGATAGCCACGCTGGGTACCACGATGATGAACTTCGTCCAGCCATACTGCTTGTTCAGCTCATACATGGTCTTGATGTATGTATAGGTTTTCCCTGTACCAGTTTCCATTTCCACGGTCAGGTTGATACCTTGGGAGAATTCACCACTGTGCTTCAGCAGATTGCGCTCCTGAACTGCATGAAGATTATTCCTCAATTTGTCGCTATCCATATGGTCAGCTAAAGGAGCATTGCGATAACCGTGCATATCCATAAGCGGTGCTGCTGACTTCCTGCTCTTGCCGGGGTCAACCAGATAGCGCATCCCGCTCTGGCAAGGCTGACCGATAAATACATCGCAAACAGCCTTGGCGGCATCGGCCTGAAACTGCTGATGTTTGAATTTGAGCTTCATGACAGTTCCCCCTTACAGTACCCGTATTTCTGTATCCGGTGCCAGCCGCTTGAAGATTTCTGTCACATTGATTTTCGCCGGACTGTCCTCAAACCCGGAGTCACGGAACACCGCCCGCATCGGTTCCATCTTGGCAATGGCCTTGATGACCGATTCCGGAATATCCTTGGCAAAGCAGGCTATTAAATCGCCATCATTGTAGTTGTGCACCGTATAACCTTCGATTTCGGTTGAAGAATACGGACAGGACAGTTCCAGCCCCCAATCCACAATGCAGCCAAAGAGCAGGTCTAAATCTGACCGGTCAGATTTGATATTATCTTCCAGCTGCAAAAGCAGTTCCTGCGAATAGTCCTCTGCCCCATAATAGACGTCGTTCATATTTGACGAGTCAACTTTGAGTACCCGGAAGCCAATATCGAGGTCTGCAATGCCTTCCTTATCGGCATTATCTGCCACAATCTTGTCCCCAGCCCGGCGAATACGCTCCTTGCCAATTTCGCAGATATTCTTGTA
>NZ_JAILPX010000118.1 GCF_024699275.1 Selenomonas sp. | reverse complement strand
GATTCAAAAAATGTGTGACTATGTCAACCACATTAATGAAGACAATGATTTCATCCGCTATCGCGATATTCTAATCATCTACCTCATGGGCGTGGAAGGTTTTCGCAATGTCGAAGTTCACCGCCTCTGCGATGAAGATATTAACTGGGAATACCGCTCCATCAACGTTCGAGGTAAAGGCCATGGGGGAATGGTTTACCCCTGCGATGCCACTTTCACCGTTTTGGAACGCTATCTGGCGGCTCGTCCCCGCCCTACCAAAGATGGCACCCTCACCCCCACCATCATTTCCGACCATCGCCATAACTTCGGCCGGGTCAGCCGCAATGGCATTCGCGACATCATGAACCGCATTCTCCGCGGCTGCGACCTTAAGCATCACGGCTACTCCTGCCATATTCTCCGTCATAGCTGCGGTACGAACCTATATAGCGAAACCAAGGACATCCGCCTGGTTCAGGAACAGCTTCGGCATTCCGACCCCAAGATGACCGCCAGATACGCCCATGTACATGAGCGCATGACCAACCGGCATACGGAAAAACTGGCTCCTAAAATCGACTAAAAAAAGGCAAAATCAAAAATAAGCCGCCTAGAATCCTCTGTGAGCGATTTTAAGCTAAAATGCAATAGCTTATATGCAAAAATGAATTATCGCATGTTACAGACGATTCTGGGCGGTCGTTTTTTCTTGATCTTATTTTTTAGAATAAATCAGACAATCCCATAATTATCTAATCGTCATAAACATAAATACAGGTAAATTTTCTTATAATGTGATTGATTATATCCACTTATTTTCAATAATAAAGACAATAAAGACCATTAACGCTCGTTGATTCGTTAATGGCCTTTATTGTTTTGCTTATCGCGTAGATTCTTACGAAGAAATAGAAACCTGCTTATTTATTGGGAATTACCGGCACGAATAAATAACTATCATACTGGCCGCCAAAATGAATGATATGCTGTCCTTTATTCCTGGTGGCAGGTGCTTTTACGACAGCCTCCGGATGGGCTATTTCATCCGCATTGCCGCCCATGGTTTTCATGGCTGTTTTTTCGTTTGGCATATAGGTATAACCGTCTTTGGCAACGGTTATTTTAGCCGAGCCGAAGGGTGGGATGGATTCTTTTGTCGGCGGCTGGTAAGGGGCTATGGTCAAATGCAATTTCTCTCCGGCATGATACTTCATCCCCATGGGCCATATGCCGATTTCTACCGGTACGATTTCTCCCTTTTGCAGGAGAGCTTCATGGTCATGCTTCAGAAATGGTTCACTGGGGGTAGATTTCTGCGGGTCTAATGCCCGTTGGGAAACACGCAGATACCCCTCTGCAAGAATCGGCTGATGGGTAACGGCATCTAAGATTTCATGGCCCTGAGCATCTAATTTCTGCACGGTAACATGCAGTTCCATATCATTAGCGCCCTGCGCTTCTACATACATATGCAAATTCATATACCCTGTCAGTTCCGTATCCTGATTGAAGGTAAAGTCAAAGCTTTGGGCAGCATTATTGGTATTGACCGGATATTCTGCCGTTCCTTCCCGTTGAGCCGGCTGCCAGGAAAGGTTATGATTTTCCGTCAGGTACATCTTTTTGTACTGGGTTCTGGCTAAAGGAAATTCCTTTTCTACCCGGTCGACAACATCCTGATGACCGGGGTCAAGAACGGAAAGACGTACCCGCGGCGTTTTCTCCCAATCGTTGTCGATGCCATTTAGATAATGGTCGAAGAACTTACGCAAATCCTCTACATGTTCCGGCTGGTAATAATCATACCATTCGTTTGTATTGTGGACACGCAGCCATTTATTCTTGCTGGGAATTTGACGAAAACCGGCAAAGGTGCCATGGGTATGTACGGGATTGGTATAACTAGCCACCACATAGGCAGGAATATGGATGTTTTCCAATTTGGCGATTTTATCCTGCCAATACGCATCCATCAGGGTATGGGTAATGATCATGCGTGGCTGATCTTCTATATAATTTTCGCTGGCAAAGGTTTCAAAGATAGCTTCCGGGAAAACCGGGTTAGGAATCCCGCCGCGATTGGCCGTTTCCCGGAAATGATCCACAAACCCCTCCCAAGGTGCAATGGCAGCTAAGTGGGGTGGCTGTTCGCCGGCGATAAACCATTGCGACACCGTCAGCCAGGAATTGCCCGACATGCCGATTTTCCCATTGCTCCAGGGCTGTTTAGCCGCCCACTCTATGGTATCGTAACCGTCCTTGGCATTCTGGCTGCCCCAATAGTTCAGATTTCCCTCCGAATGGTATGCGCCACGGCTATCCGGGTTGATGATGGCATAGCCATGGGCCACCCAATAATCCGGATCCGGTGCCTCAAATTTTTCCAATCCGGAAGTTGCCTCCTTGGGAACACCAGAACGGCCGGGAACATCATCCAGCCATTGTCCGCCAATTTCTTTTCCATAAGGGCTCCAGGCCATAATAGCCGGATGCTGCTTTTCATCCACCGGCCGGAAAACATCCGTATAGATTATCGTTCCATCCCGCAAAGTGACCGGAACATCTTTTTCCAAAAGGATATCACAGCTAAGGGGCTTTGCTCCTTCTTTGCGGATGGAGCCTTTTTTCAGCATGATGGTCTCCCGTTTGAATTCTCCTGCCCGGGCTCGCGCAGCAGTTACGGGCAGGCCCTTGCGGTAATAGACTTCAACCGTATCGTCGTTTTCCATGGTCTGGGGCAGCGTTATTTCCACATTTTCAGCTGCCAAAGCACTGGGTGCTGCAGTTCCTATAGTCAGTAACGTTCCCAGACAGAGTATGTTCCGGAGTGTTTTTTTCACCGTTGTCCCCTCCTATTGTGTCTTCCTTTATGACTTAAGTTGTTATACTGAATATAGTATAATATAAATCGAGAATGCCGTGAAATACCGTTTTTTCATAACGATTTATGTAAAAAATGTATAAATAGGAGAAATTACCATGACAAAAGAGGACATTATTGCCTTTCGGACAGTAGCCAAGCTGAGGAATTTCAGCCGGGCAGCGGAAGCGCTGTTTATTCCCCAGCCATCCCTGAGCCGCAAGATTATCGCTTTGGAAAAGGAACTGGGCGTTACCCTGTTAGAACGCACCAAGCGCAGTGTTAAACTGACCAATGCGGGGATAATCTTTTTTCAGGAAAGCGGTTCCCTGTTGGAACATGAACACCATTTCATCACGGCGGTACAGAAAGCCAATCAGGATGCGCGCCTCGTTCTGGAAGTGGCCTTTATGGGATTAGGCTTAGCCCATAGATTTCTGCCGGCCATCAACCGGTTGCAAAAAGTTGCTAACGACCTTTCCCTCCATATCCATATTCTCGATTATCAGGAAATCCATGCCGCCCTGACTTCCCATACTATTGAAATGGCCATTGCCGCAGATTTTGGCCTGTCTGCCTTGCCGTCAATCCGTACGAAAAGACTGTTTTTAGCGTCCAGCATGCTGGTTCTGCCTGCTGATTATCCCTCCAGCAAGGACAAGGAATTTGCTTTTACCACTTTGGCTACCGAAAAATTCATTGTTCTGGAAAATCGTTCCGCTCCCAAAGGCTATGAAACCGTTTTAGGAATATGCCAGGAATGGGGCTTTCGGCCCAATATCATCAAACATTGTGATTCGATTGAAGAGATTCTTTTCTATGTCCAGGCCCATCAGGGCGTTGCGATTCTGCCTTCCTTTGACTGTCCGCCCGTCAGCCAGGGACTGCGCTATATTCCCTTGCAGGCAGAATCCCCCATCTCCATTGTTGCAGCCAGGTACAAAAGCAATGCCAATCCGGCCATCCGCTACCTGCTTGAGCTGTTGGATGAATACAGCGAAAAACCTGTTTCCGCAAAATGATTGTTGTCTGCTTAAAGAGGGCATAGCATTTATCTGGGCATAGAAAAACCCGCAGCAACCAAAAAGCTGCCACGGGTTATAGTTTAACGTAATGATAACGGCATCAGCCCATATGCTTAGAAACTTCCCAATAAGGGATAGTGATATTCCTGTTCATTGATTACCTTGAAGCAGGCATAGATCGAACAGCAGAACCACAGAGCCCCCAGCAGGAAGACAATGGGCCAAAGCAATACCCCCACCAGCAGGGCGGTGAGTCCTGTGACAATGGCGCAAACCACACCGAAGATTGCCTGGGCCATTAGGGCCTGCTTGGCATGCTGGGCAACGAACTTATCTTTTTTGTCATAAATCAAGTATATAGCCAGTGGCACCAGCACATAGCCTACACCAAAGAACAGATAGCCGATATGGGCAGCCAGGGCTAATGCTTTTTGTTTTCCTTCAATCATCCATAACACTCCTCTCCTACAAGGAGTGTACCACGTTGACTGTTTTTTCGCAAGAAAAGGCCACTGATCGGCTATGATTTGACCGGTCAGTGGCTGTCTTTATTTATGGATTTTTATTCGATGCATTCAGTTTCTTATCGGCATAGATTTTTGTACCGTTTAAGGAGACTTCCAGGGCCAGCCCCTTTTTCGTGATTTTATACATCCAAATGCCATTGGCAACGTAGTCAGCGCCATCATAGCTTCCTCCGCTGACTCCGTCTTTGGCGGTGGCCGCGGCATTGCCTAAAAAGCGCGTTTTTCCAATGACGAAAGATTTCCAGGCCTCTTCATTGGCGATGAGGAAAATCAAATCGTATTCTGTAGCGCCCAGGCCTAGTCCCAAGCCCATCTGTTTCATGCGCAGGTAGACTTTTTCCCCGGTATGGTGGTTAATCGCCAAGCCACGGCCCCGGGCATCTCCTAAAAGACCAAGTTTTACCGAAGAACTGCTAAGGGTGGCATAGGCATAACAGCCTTGGATGATATTTTTGGCTTTTGGTTTTTGCTGATATAGATTACTTAATGCCTTTTGGGATAACTGATTGATTTCCGCCCGCTCCTGTTCTACTGTCTTTTTGGCAGCGGAAGCAACACCGGCAGAGGTCAGCAGGCATAAAGCCAACAGCAGCAGACCCAGTTTCATCATTGTCTTTACCATGGATAATCCCTCCTTTATTCGTTATTCGTAGTGTATCATATTGATTCCCTTTCGGCAATTACGTTAAACGTGATTCAATCACTAGCTTTCTGCTTTTTAGACAGGTATAATGACTTCCAGATTCGCATAGGATAGATAGCAGGAGGTAATGATTATGACAAAATACATTGTAGTTGGCGGCGTGGCTGGCGGTGCAACGGCGGCGGCCCGTTTGCGCCGGTTAAATGAAGATGCAGAAATCATCATGGTGGAACGTGGCGCAGACATTTCCTTTGCTAACTGTGGACTCCCCTATTTCGTGGGGGATACCATCAAGAACCGCGAGGACTTGCTGGTAATGACGCCGGAACGCTTCCAGGGTCTGTTCCGGGTGGATGTGCGCAATAACAGTGAAGTGATGCAGGTGGATGCGGAGCATAAGGAAGTAATTATCAAGCATGCCGGACAGGAATACCGGGAAAGCTATGATGCCCTGCTCTTAGCACCGGGAGCCATGCCGTTGCGTCCGCCCATTCCGGGAATTGACCACCAGCGTATCGTTACCCTGCGCAATGTACAGGATTCTGTAAAACTAAAGGAATTAGCGGCAGAATTCCCCCAGGGCCGGGCTGTGGTTGTGGGCGGCGGCTTTATTGGCGTGGAAGCGGCCGAAAACTTGCGGCAGCGCGGCTTGGCCGTTACGCTTGTGGAAGCTGCCCCCCATATTTTGGCACCCTTCGATACGGATATGGTGAAGCTGGCGGAAGACGAACTGATTCGTAACGATGTTAAACTGATTCTTGACTGTGGCGTGCAGGAATTCCTGCACCAGGCGGACAACTTGGGCGTAAAGCTGGCGGATGGACAGGTTTTAGCGGCAGATTTCGTGGTCCTGGCCATCGGCGTGCGGCCGGATACAGGTTTCCTAAAGAAAAGCGGCATTAAGCTGGGCGAACGGGGTCATATTCTCGTCGATGAAAAGATGCAGACCAGCGCCCCTGCAGTTTATGCCGTTGGTGATGCGGTTATGACCTTTGACAGTCAGACGGGACAGGCAATGGCGCTTCCCTTGGCAGGCCCCGCCAATCGTCAGGGGCGGCTGGCCGCAGATAATATTTCCGGCCTTTCCCATAGTTACCGCGGCGTAGTGGGCAGTTCCGTCCTCAAGGTCTTTGACCTTACGGCAGCTTCCACGGGCAAGAACGAACGTACTTTACAGCGGGAAGGTCTTGTCTATGGAAAGGATTATCGCTTTACCATCACCTACCCGGCAGACCATGCCACCTATTACCCTGGTGCCGAGCCCTTTGCCCTGAAGATGCTGTTCAGCCTGAAGGATGGCAGGGTTTTAGGCGCCCAGGCCATCGGGAAAAAGGGCGTGGATAAGCGCATCGATGTCCTTGCCGCTGTCCTGCGCTTTGGCGGTACGGTACAGGATTTGATTGATTTGGAATTAACCTATGCTCCCCCCTTCTCCTCGGCTAAAGATCCGGTGAATATGGCCGGCTATTATGCCGAAAATATCCTGGCAGGTCTTGTAAATCCCCTTTTGCCCCGGGAACTGACCGAGGCGTTGGCAGACGGGGCACAGGTCATCGATTTGCGTGACCCCACTGGTTTTGCCCAAGGGCATATCGAAGGCGCCATCAATATTCCCACCATCAAGCTCCGGGATTCTTTGGAGAAACTGCCGCAGGATAAATTGCTGATTCTGGCCTGCAAGACGGGACTCAACGGCTACTTCATGGAGCGCATGCTCAAACAGGCAGGCTTCAACGCCCGCAGTCTGATGGGCGGCAACACCTATTTAGCAGGAAAACTCCCCCAATAAGCTGAATCCTGGTTCAGTTCCCCATCTACCATACCATTACTAAAAAAGGGACAAGCCCGAAAAAGCTTGTCCCTTTTCCTATATTGAATTTACATATCCTCATAGGAGCGGAATGGTGAACCCTTTTCCGGGTACTGTTCCGGTTTCAGATACAAGCCCATTTCCTTCTGTTCATGACGCACCTCGATATAGAGGGCAATCATCATGAGAATGATGACCACGGAGAAGGGCAGGGCAATAATCATCAGCATGTTTTGCAGGGCCCCTAAACCGCCTGCAGCCAATAGAATGACGGAAATGGCGGCAATCAGCGCCCCCCAGACCACCTTGGTCCGGGTATGGGGCGTTAAAACGCCGTTTTCCGACAGCATGGCCAGCACATGAGTAGCTGAGTCAGCGGAAGTGATGAAAAAGCAGAAAATCAGGAACACGGCCACAATGGATAGGGTTATGCCCAACGAGTAAGAATTGAACACGCCGAACAAAATCTGCTCCGCTGTTAATTGGGCAAGTTCCGGATGCAGATCATAGGCATCTACAGCCAGAATACCAAAGACGGAGAACCAGAGGAAACTGAACAGGGTGGGAATCAGCATAACGTGGGTCAGAAACTCGCGAATGGTCCGCCCCTTGGAGATACGGGCGATAAAGGTGCCCACAAAGGGTGCCCAGGATAACCACCAGGCCCAGTAAAAGATAGTCCACTTCTCAATCCATTCGTGATGAACGGGATTAAAGGCAGCAGTGCGGAAACTCATGCGGATGAACTGCTGGAAATAAGCGCCCACAGTATCCACAAAGGCATTCATGATATGTACGGTAGGCCCTACGGCCAGAACCACCACCAGCAGCAACAAAGCCAGAAGGACGTTGATGTTGGAGAGCAGCTGGATACCGCGGTCCACACCGGTTATCGCAGAGGCCAAAAAGCAGACGGTGGCTGCAAGGATGATGATGAATTGTATATGGAAATTTTCGGGCAGGCCGAACAGATAACTAAGTCCACTATTTATCTGTACCGCCCCAAAACCTAATGTCGTTGCGACACCAATGGCGGTGGCAATCAAACAGACCATATCGATGGCCTTCCCCGGCAGGCGTTCCGTCCATTGCAAGAACAGCGGCTTTAGGGTAACGGATAACAGGCCCCGCTCCTTCTTGCGGAATTTGAAATACGCCAGGGATAAGGCGATTATCGCATAGACCGACCAGGCATGAATCCCCCAATGGAAAAAGGAATAGCGCAGGGCATCGGCCAGCGCAGCCTGAGAACCGACCTCTCCATTAGGCGCCGCAATGGCGTAATGGGATAAAGGTTCTGCAGCACCAAAGAACACGAGACCGATCCCCATGCCTGCTGAAAACAGCATAGCCAGCCAGGAAGTCTTGCTGTATTCCGGTTTGGTGCCGGGTTCGCCCAAGCGGATATCACCCATGGGACTGATGATGAAAAAGAGACAGAAGCCCACGATGCCGGTGACCAGCAACAAATAATACCAGCCCAGGCTGTAGGTAATGTAATCCCGGGCCTGTTGGGTAATCTGCTGGAATTCTGTCGGCAACACAGCGCCAATCACAACCATGATGAGCAGGAGTACGATTGCTCCGGTCCCCACAGATGTACTGCCAGGTAAAAGTTTTTGGAAAAATGAATTTGCGTTTCTTGTCATTTACAACCTCCTATAACTTTATTAAACAAAGAACAATATGATTATAACATAAAATGCATAGATAAACAAATTACAGCGCATTTACGTCCTATTTGCGATTAGATTCTGTCTTGATTTTCCTATTTTTTACCAGGGAAAAGTCCAAAATGTTTAGTCATAACTACAGGAATAGCAGGTAATACGAGGAATTTACGCGAATTATAGAAAAAACGCATTATGACCATAAGGAGGAACGTCCATGAATACGATTCGTACGATTATTGCTGATGTCTTTGATCTGCACAAAGACCGGGCTTCCTTTGCCGAAATTACCGAGCGCATCCATTCCGGTGGTGTCCTGAAAGGCACCAATATGTGCATCTTGATTTTGGCCATTTTTATCGCGTCCATTGGGCTCAATATGAACAGCACCGCTGTAATTATCGGTGCCATGTTGATTTCGCCCTTGATGGGGGTAATCATGTCCATCGGTTATGGCATGGCCACCTATGATAGTGCTTATGTCAAGGAATCCGTACTGAAGCTCTTGTTTCAGGTGGCTTTGTCCGTTATGACTTCAGCCCTTTATTTTGCTCTCTCCCCCATCGATACCGCATCCTCGGAACTTTTGGCCCGTACAGAGCCCACCATCTGGGATGTGCTCATTGCTGTCTTTGGTGGGCTGGCTGGTATTATCGGCAGTACCCGTATTGAGAAGAGCAACGTGATTCCCGGTGTGGCTATTGCTACGGCGCTTATGCCCCCTCTTTGTACGGCAGGCTTCGGCATTGCCACCCATTCCCTGAAATTCTTTGCTGGAGCACTTTATCTCTTCTTTATCAATAGTTTCTTCATTTGTCTGACCACCTTTATCGTGTTGAAACTCATCCGTATTCCCGCCAAGGCCTATGTATCCCAGCAGGTATTCCGG
>NZ_JAILPX010000076.1 GCF_024699275.1 Selenomonas sp. | reverse complement strand
CGGTACTTCAACAATAGCAGGCTTAGAAACCTGTGTGTCCATTTGAGCAATTAACTCCTGCCTGATTGTCCTTTTCCAGTAAAAGAATGTGGATATTGGCAAATCTTCTTGACGGCAGTATTCCGCAGCAGTTAGGCCGCTGGCCATTTGGTTGGTAATGATAGCCTTCCATTTTTCCAACTTATATTTACGGGTGATAACTTTCATGATAATAGCGATCCTCCTACAAAGCAGCTTCTGGAGTTTTTGTACTAAAATACAACATCTCCAAAAACTACAATTCCACTTGGTTCTCTACATTATCCCATATGAGCATTGCTGGTTAAATACACTGTCTCGTAAGGTGCTTACGCTTTTTCACGTTTTTCAGCTTTTTAGTGTGGCTGATTTTAGTCAATTATCTCATCTGGGAGGGAAAATTTAAATACACCGTATTATTTTGCGGTTACGTTTCAGCTATTGATAACACCGGATGTTTTACCGCTTACGTTGAAAAGCTAAAGGGGCTGTGCATAAGTGATTTCTCACTCATGCAACAACCCCTTTCATACATATATCTATGCCCTTATTTTCTCTAACAATTCCTTCGTTTTAGCTCGCATCAACGATGTATCATGTCTTGCCTCCACATTCAGGCGAATAACCGGCTCCGTATTGGACTTGCGCAGATTAAAGCGCCAATCTGGAAGTTCTACCGACAAACCATCTATTTTCGTCACTTCGCCCTGCGGGCCGTATTCAGCCTCAATGCGCGCCAAAACTTCATCTGCATCCTTAACCCTGCTGTTGATTTCCCCGGAACAAGGATAACTTGCCATACGCTCCTGCATTAAGTCTGACAAATGTTTGCCATCAGCCTTCGACAGAAGTTCCAGAACAAGCAACCATGGAATCATGCCACTGTCGCAATAGGAAAAATCACGGAAATAATGATGGGCACTCATTTCCCCGCCGTAAATGGCATTTTCCTTACGCATCTTTTCCTTAATAAAGGCATGACCGCTCTTGGAAATAATTGGCACGCCACCGTTTTCCCTAACCAGTTCTTCCGTATTCCAGGTAAGCCGCGGGTCATAGATGATTTTTGCGCCTGGATTCTTCTGCAAGAACGCCTTGGCCAGAAAACCAACCATGTAGTATCCTTCGATGAAATTTCCCTGCTCATCAAACATAAAGCAACGGTCAAAGTCACCATCCCAGGCCACACCACCATCAGCACCTGACTCACGCACAGCCTTAGCCGTAGCATCGCGGTTTTCCGGCAGCAATGGATTCGGTACACCATTGGGGAAACTACCATCCGGCTGAAGATATACCTTAACCAACTCAAATGGCAGATATTTTTCCATCACATCCAGAATTGGCCCTGCTGCACCATTGCCCGCATTAACAACCACTTTTAACGGCTTCAGCCTCGTTACATCCACATAGGACAAGATATGCTTTACATAATCCTCAGCAATGTCCAGCTGTTCTACCTTGCCGGAAACGTCTGCTATAGCAGGCAGTTCGCCATCAGCGACTTGCGCTTCAAGCTCCCGCAGTCCCGTATCACCGGAGATAGGCCGTGCCTCCTGCCGCACAAACTTCATACCGTTGTATTCCTTTGGATTATGGCTGGCCGTAATCATCACACCGCCGTCCAGTTTTAAGTGGGCAGTTGCAAAATAAATCATCTCCGTGCCGCACTGACCGATATCGATAACATTGCAGCCAGATTCCACCAAGCCTTTTACCAAGGCTTTTTTGATTGCAGGGCCAGACAAGCGAATATCATTGCCAACAACCACTTTCCTTGCCGAAAACAACACCGGAAAGAATCTGCCAATCCGATAGGCTATCTCCTCATTAATTGTGTCGGGATAAATCCCGCGAATATCATAGGCACCAAAGGCCTTTGTGCAATAACTCATAAATTTAGTAACTTCCTTTTATCGTTCTGCCCGCATGGGATTATTTAAGAAATCTTCATAGGCAAGTTTTATGCCATCCTTTAATTCCGTCTTGTATGTCCAGCCAAGCTTTTCAGCCTTGGATACATCGAGAAGCTTGCGCGGCGTACCATTCGGCTTACTGGCATCCCAAGCAATTTCGCCTTCATAGCCGACAACTTCTGCTACCAGTTCCGTCAATTCTTTGATGGTCAGTTCCCTGCCAGTTCCAGCATTAACGGTTTCATCACCACTGTAGTTGTTCATCAGGAACACGCAAAGGTTAGCCAAATCATCCACATAGAGGAATTCTCTGAGCGGTGAGCCGTCTCCCCAGCAGGTTACGGTCTTCAAGCCCTGCTCTTTCGCTTCATGGAATCGACGAATAAGCGCCGGCAGCACATGGCTGTGCGTTGGATGGTAGTTATCATTCGGCCCATAAAGATTGGTCGGCATTACGGAAATGTAATCCGTGCCATACTGCTTGTTGAGGAATTCACAGTATTTCAGTCCGGAAATCTTCGCCAGTGCATAGGCTTCATTGGTCTTTTCCAGTTCCGAAGTCAAAAGACAGGATTCCTTCATTGGCTGCGGTGCCATGCGCGGATAAATACAACTGGAGCCTAAGAATTCCAGTTTCTTGCAGCCATTCTGCCATGCCGCATGGATTACATTCATTTCCAGCATCATATTGTCATACATAAAATCAGCGAGTGCTTCGCTGTTAGCCACGATGCCCCCAACTTTGGCCGCCGCTAAGAATACATATTCCGGCTTTTCCTGCGCGAAAAATTCATTTACCGAAATCTGGTCGATTAAGTCTAGTTCCTTATGCGTGCGAGTAATGATATTCGTGTAACCTTGACGGTTAAGTTCCCGTACAATAGCCGAACCAACCATACCTCTATGCCCTGCCACATAGATTTTTGCATTTTTTTCCATCATTATAAATACGCCTCTTTATACCCGCATGACTATTATCGAAGTGCAGATGGGTGAAGCCATTTCCAAATCAGATAAAATCAAGTGGGAATAAAGAGGCGTATTTATAATGATGGAAAAAAATGCAAAAATCTATGTGGCAGGGCATAGAGGTATGGTTG
>NZ_JAILPX010000052.1 GCF_024699275.1 Selenomonas sp. | reverse complement strand
TCGCCATCCTCGTCAATAATCACCCGCATCCCCTGAAAGCCCACTTCATCCTTGCGGCTGGCATAGGCTTCATCTGCCGCCCGCAGGGTAATCAACCTCCTTGTAAATAAGGTTCCTAATCCTTATTACCCTTATATCGTCTAATCTTGGCAATGCCTAATACAAATGGCGCGAACAGCCACGAAATCAGCGTGAACATATCGAGGTGATAATCATGCGCACAAACCTGCGTTACATCCTTCTCCCTCTCGCCCTTCTCCTCTCCATTCTGACCATAAATGTCTTTTCTGCCCGCGATACCAACAAGCAAAACATCCTTCGCTTTCCCACGTTTCAGACGGTTGACGTCAATGACAACACCGTAACCAATAAGATATTTACCGGCAGGTTTACTGTCGTGGTGCTCTGGGTCACCAAGGATGAAAACAGCCGTCAGCTTTGGCGCTTTTTATCCGACTGGCAGCAAGCTGAAGCTAGCCCAATACAAATCATCGGCCTCGTAGGTGATGTAAAGAGCACTGATGATTCTGTCAAAATCAGCTATGCCCGGCAAATGACCGCAGATTTTTCCCAGCCGCAGCTGCTCGTCAATGATGATATGGCAGAATTTCTCACCAATATGCGGGCCGCTCCCACCATTTGCTTTGTGGATGCCACTGGCAGGCTCGTGGGCCAGCCAGTAATTGGCTATGAACCGGAACTCATCAAAAAAGAAGCCCGCCGCCTGTTGGCAACGGACTCCCAAGCCGATAGGAATAAATCCCTGTTTATGAAAAAAGCGGCTCACTGATAGAGCATGACCGTCAGACAAAAGCGTAGGGATTCAGTTTCAAGCATAGTTTTTCTGAACAGTATCATCTATGTCACAGTCAAATAGATTCTTTACTGTTTACGGAAATAACCTTGTGTTTATAATCAAACGTTCAACTTCTTCCAACGTAGGAATGGATGTCTGCGCTCCCTGACGGGTTACGGCGATGGCTGATGCCTTTGCAGCAAAGTCGATAGCTTCGGCATAATTACGGCCATCAAACCGGCTTATAAATGCGGCCAGGAAGCAATCGCCAGCGGCGGTGGTATCGACAGCCTTAACCTTGTAAGCCGGGAATTTTTCCACCTTATCTGTCGAAACGTGCATGATGCCGTCACCGCCTAAGGTCACCAGCACGTTTTTCACGCCCTTGGCGATGAGAGCTTTCGCCGCAGTCACCACGTCTTCCTCCGTTCCTGTCGGGAGGCCGGTGAGCAGGGCAAGTTCCGTTTCATTGGGTTTTGTGATATCCACCTGTGCCCAGAGTTCATCCGGCAAATAGTTCCGAGCCGGAGCTGGGTCGAGCACCACGGTCTTGCCGTGTTTTTTGGCCAGCTTTGCTGCAGCTACTACGGATGGCAGGGGGATTTCCAGTTGCATGACCACAGCATCTGCTTGGGCGAACTTATCTTCCTGCTCCTGTACCAAGGCTTCATCCACGGCAGCATTGGCACCGGCAATCACGCTGATGCTGTTTTGCCCGCTTTTTTCAATCTCGATAAATGCCTTGCCGGTTTCTGTACCGGCAAGGCATTTGATGCCATCCGTTGCCACACCTACATTTTCCAGATTGGCCAGCATCTGCTCACCGAAGGTATCCATGCCTACAGCGCCAATCATGGAAGTGTTTGCGCCCAATTTTCCCAGCGCGTATGCCTGATTGGCACCCTTGCCGCCGGGCACAAGATTCATAGTCTTCGCCATGACTGTTTCCCCGGCCTTAGGCCTTCTATCCATATAGACCGCAAAATCCATATTCAAACTGCCAATAACCAATACCTTATTCATGAAAATCCCTCACATTCCAGATTTTCTCTATATTATAAATCGCTTTGTCATATCCTTATCCTGTCATCGTATTTCAATAACAGAACCAGTGGCCATATTATTTTGTCCAGAGCAGTGGCATAAGTTAATGTTCTTCACTCCCAGCCGTGTCAGTTCCTGTATTGTCCTATCCATGCGTTCCTCAGTGGCAGTGCTTAGGTGAATACCTCCCATGACGCTATACACCGGCAGGTTCAACCGTTTCTTAACGGTAGCCACCATATTCAGGATTCCCACATGGGAACAGCCCATCACCATAGTCAGGCCGGCTCCTTCCGGCAGTAATACGCAGATTTCATCATCAAATGGATCTGGAACCTTATCTTTGCCCCTCACAAACTTTTCCGGTATCGTTTCAAAGTCATAATACTTTTCAAATCCAGTCACGATACTTACATAATCATCCAGTGGTAAGACGCTTTGACAAACCTTCTGCTCGATTCCCCAGGAATCCACATCTTTCATCGTAAAGCCGCATCCCTTATACAGGTACTCGTCATTTCCCTTATCATAGGAGTATTTTTCCTGCCAGAAATTTTTGCCGGTATATAATGCTTCCGGCTGGCAATATTTTAGTAACGATGGAAATCCCCCTGCATGGTCGTAATGAGAGTGACTAAGTACCACCTGCTTTACCGCTGACAAATCCACCCCCATCTTTTTTGCATTTTCCCATGCCAACCCGGTATGGCCGCAATCGAACAGGAATGTGCTATTCGGGGTCTCTATATACAGGGATAAGCCATGCTCAGCTTCCAGTTCTTTCCTTGTCCCGCTTACATGATTATCTACTAGTACCGTAACTCTACACAATAAAGACATGTTCCTTCCCCCTTAGTTTCTGCTATAAGAGGCTGTTGCAACATAGTGCGGACAGCCTCTTGTCTAATATGCAAAGTTCGCGGCGTATTAGGATAGCCGTAAAATTATCTATTACGCTCTACATATTGCAGGCTTTGAATTCCCTTCTGTACCTGTCTTTCTGCTTCTTTATCGCCGGCATCATAGAAGAATGTAAAAATCCAGCCTATCGTTTTACGGGAAACCGTTACTACCTCAATTTCTACGTCTTGTCCGTTCTGCTGGCCGATAAAATGAAATCTGCGCAGAGGAATATGATTGACGACCTCCATCTGCTGATGTGTCATCCCCGCATCCTGCACATTATATTTATCGATTATCTTCAGGACACGCTTCTGTGGCCCTTCCTGCGCATAACGGGACCTGTCTTCGGGTAGATACAAAGGCTCGCTATGCAAATCCACAAATATATTGTCACCTTCTGCCTGATATACTGTATAGCCCTCGTCCTGCGTGGACAGCGGTTCAAGACAAACAGGCAGTTCTATTTGCAAATCCTGCTTTCCCGAAGCCATAAAGCGGCTTGTTTCCCAAAAATAATCGCTGACCTGCAGAGCCCCATTCTCGCATAATAGCCACAAAGCCCCCATCATAACAACGGCAATAAAATAAAAACGCATCTTGTCCTCCTCTGTCTATGCTGCTGCTGCTTAATATGTGTCTCATATTCTTCTATATATTTATATTTCAATGCGACTGAATCGGTCAGTCCGGCACATTCGCAGCCTGCCAAGCTGTACCATTGTCAGACCTCCTGCTCCATACGAAAAGCCACCCCGCAGGGTGGCTATTATATTGTTACGACAATTATAGATTATTCCTTGCTCATTTGTCAAAATTCTGCTTTTGATCTTCATTCATATCTGCATTCAGCGGTTTATCCGGGTGGTTTTCATTGTACTTTGCTATGAGCTCCTTGTTGTACTCTTCCCGATTTTCCCTGCTTGGCAAAAGACCGGTATGGACATACCATTTTTCCATCCACTTGTATTTGGGATAATCTGCTGGCAATACAATACTTGACATTTTAGCGATATCATCTGGTGTTCTCGTTATCGTACAGCATACCGCATCTACAAAATTGAATAGCTGCTTAACCAATTTGCCACCTCAAATCACCTTATTCTACTCCTGGAAAACTATCTACGTACTTAATCTTGATCTCCGCAAAGTGCTCCGTAACCTATACCTTATTTTATATTTTCGTCAACAGTATCGCTATGTCCTGCCTTGAGGACAGTTTTATGCAACAGTATCCATATATAACAAAAGAAGAAACCGCTAAATTCTGCGATTTCTTCTGTATCGTTCCTCTTATAAGTGCGGGTGAAATACCAATACTCCTGCCTCGTTGACTTTCCCTAGGTGGTTGAGGAAGAATCGGGCGATGGTTCCGGTTATCAGAGCAGATATCAAGGTTCCCTCACGGATACCTTCAATTCCATCCAGATATATCCATGATATTATAGCTGCAATAAGCACCAGGCTTACATCATTGCCAGTTTTCACACTTCCGAAATCAATATGAAAATGGCGTGATACCGCATAGACTATCCCTTCTCCCGGAAGCATCAAGACATTAGCAATTCCTTGTACTGCCACGCCAAAGGCGATAAGCGTGGTGCCCATAAGCAATGGCAGCAGCTGAAATATGTAGCTCGTGGGAACCACCCATGCCCATAAATCCATAAAGAAATCAATAAACCAGGAAAATATCAAGGTGACCGGAATCTGCAGAAACTGGATATTATCAAAGGCACTGCGCAAAAGCAGATACTGTCCTAAAACCATTAGCATATTTATAGCAAAGGTCATCTGCCCCAAGGTAAACGGTGAAGCCAGGCTGATGACATAAGGCAAGCTCGATATCGGCGAAGTTCCCAATAAACTCTTAACCACCAATGCTATACCGGATGCTTGAACAATAACAGCCATAATAAACAAAATATAACGGGTAAACATAGACATGTAACCATAAACCTCCCATGGTTAGATAGTATAGTATTCGAATATTGAAAAGTCAATTTTCCTCCGTTTATATCTGATACTCTTGAAGGATTACTGGCTTAATAGTCGAACCACTATATAGATTTATGATTCAACATTTTTAGGAGGTGCTTGAATTGAAAAAACTATTGCTTAGTTGTTTCTTGTTACTGGTCTGCCTATTTGGCATCCCGCAGGCAGTCTCTGCGCAGGAAACAGGATTCCTGACACCTGGCGAATCCACATTTCTCTATTTGGATACCCGTATTCTTAACGAGACCTATGATAATGAGCCCATTAAGTTCGTACTTCAGCAGGATGGCGTACTGCGGCTCATGAACCGTAATGGGACCCGTGATTATCTCTCATTCACCGGATACGATGATACCAATGCCGGTATCGGCTATAAAATCCGAAAGATTTACACGATGTTCCCCAGCATGCAGTTTTTCGAGATAATTGCTGACCGGGGCGCTCATGCAAAAAACTGCGGCTATTGGATTATCGGAAAGAGAGATGGCCAATGGGTTACTTACGTCTCCATTGATAGTCTGGCTGCCATGGGTTATACTCCCGGCGAATGGCATCAAATCAGCACGGCACTGAACAGCGATGCTACTGGCCGCTTCATTCTCACCAGCAGGCACGAATATATGCCACCTGGCGCTCAATATGGTTACCAGCGCAAATTTGCAGTAGACCTTCAACTCCAGCTTTTCTGGGATCAAGATGCAAAATGGTTCGGTATCCGTAGACTGTGATAAGGATGTGATAATATGAGTCGGTGTCTTATGAAAATTACCTTTTTGCTTATAGCATTCCTATTTTCAACTGCAGCATATGCATTAGCTGCTGAAATTCCTGCAAACTATACGGTATGGGACAGGATGCCAGCCGAAGCTGCAGTTGATGCAAAACTGAAAATCCAAAACACTGTAACACTTTATACTGCACCAAACAGCGGCAAAGTGAGCGGCTCAATTTCTCCAGGCGAAATTGTCAATCGTATTTCCTGTGTGGTCTATACGCACCCCAATCGCCATGCAGTCAAAGTACTGAAAGCCACCAAGGCCTATAAGTATCAACACTCTTCCAATCCTCAATTTATCACACTATATCCAGGTACAATCATTCATCTGCTCCAGTATACTGGCGAAGGAACATACCTGGGCTTATGGAACGGACAGCTACTCTGGTGGCTGGAGGGGTACAACATTTCAGGATTCACCAATGCTAAACCGAATGCCCCTTGGGGCGCTTATATTGGAGAGGCAACCACTGCTGATTTAGGCATTGATTTCTGGATGTGCCTTAGAAAAGCCGATGGCACCGTTGGCTGGGCTCATCCTAAGGATTATCCCAAAGGAACATTTAATTCATATTGGAAATAACTGAGAAGAAGGGCTTAGCCGTAAACTAAGCCCTTCTTCTCGTTTTTATATTCTCCTCGCTATATCGATGATTGATATACTTCCCCACTTAATAAATCAGCGCAGGATACGCGGCCATTCCCCATGAAACTCCCCGTGTCCATTAAAACCAGCCTGCCATCTTGTAACCATTGCGGATTTGCCTGATAGCCTAAGGCCTGCACAGGAGTATGC
>NZ_JAILPX010000040.1 GCF_024699275.1 Selenomonas sp. | reverse complement strand
CACATGCTTGGCTGCCCGCAAATCCTCAGGAATCTTCTCCCAGATGCGGTCAAAGACAATATGGCTGGGGATATCCTTATTGATATTACTGGAAACATAAACAAAATCCAAATCGGCCTTGCATTTTTCCGCCAGGAAAATGGCTTCGTCCACTGCTTTGCAGCCGTTCACCGAGCCATCAACAGGCACGAGGATTTTTTGAATTTTCCCCATAATAAAACCTCCTTAAGAGTTTATTCCGATATTATTACCATTTATGTCTTTATTTCGCGATATACATGCCTAAATCCTGCACGCGTACAAAAAAATCCCTGCTGAAATTTCAGCAGGGATTTATGTATCTTTAATGGTGCGCTCGGCGGGAGTCGAACCCACGCTTTCAGCTCCGGAGGCTAACGTCCTATCCACTGGACTACGAGCGCTTAACAACGATATTTATGATAGCATATTAACGCAATGATTGTCAACCATAAACATGCTTTTTCTGTTAAATTTCATCTTCTGTCGTAACATAACTGGGATAAACCCCTAATACACCGGGAATCTTAGCCATCGCCGAGCAGGTGGCATGAAGCTTATCAATATCTTCCGCCTCCACAGCCAACACCAAATCTCCCGAAGGAGCCTTGGTCTCTATGCTGGCCTGAGAAAAAGCCTGCAGTCCTTCCCGTACAGCCTTTTCCTGCCCTGCCTGATATTTTAGGACCACCCCTGCAATTGCCATGACAAAAGCCTCCTTATCAAACTTTCGCGTATTCTAAAGCCGAAGGCTTCAAATACATGCGTTCATAATAATCCTGATAATCGCCGCTGATGATATTTTCCCACCACTGACGATTATCCAGATACCACTGCACCGTAGCCTTGATGCCATCTTCAAACTTCGTGGCTGGCAACCAGCCCAGTTCCTCATGAATCTTTGTGGGATCAATGGCATAACGGCGGTCATGGCCCTTGCGATCGCCCACATATTCAATCAGCGCTTCATCCTTGCCCAACTGCTTAAGGATTGTCTTAACCACATCAATATTAGCCCGTTCATTATGACCACCGATATTATAGACTTCTCCAACTTTTCCCTTGCGGACAATCAAGTCAATCGCTGCACAATGATCTTCCACGTAGAGCCAATCCCGCACGTTCAGACCATCACCATAAACCGGCAGCTTTTTATCCGCCAAAGCATTGATAATCATCAGGGGAATCAGTTTCTCCGGAAAATGGAAGGGGCCATAATTATTGGAACACCGGGAAATCGTAGTCGGCAATTTATAAGTCCGATGATAGGCCTGCACCAACAAATCCGCCCCAGCCTTCGATGAGGAATATGGGCTGGACGTATGCAGCGGCGTTGACTCCGTAAAAAATAAATCCGGACGGTCCAAAGGTAAATCTCCATAAACTTCATCCGTCGATACCTGATGATAGCGTTGGATTCCATATTTACGGCAGGCATCCAGCAAAACACTGGTACCAATTACATTCGTCTGCAGGAAAATCTCCGGATTTTCGATGGAACGGTCCACATGTGATTCGGCCGCAAAGTTTACCACAACATCCGGCTTTTCCTCTTCAAACAGCTGATATACTGCCTGACGATCTGCGATATCCCCTTTCACGAATTTGAACTGGGAACTCTTCTGCGCCTCAGCCAACGTTTCCATATTCCCTGCATAAGTCAGGGCATCCAGGCAAATAATCTCATCTTCGGGATGATTGGCCAGTTCATAATAAACAAAATTGGAACCGATAAATCCGGCACCGCCAGTTACAATAATCTTCATTTAACAATTCTCCCCATATACAAACTGATTATCGCTATTTTCCAAAGTTGGGCCTGTCGTATCCTTCTCACTAAGCACCGGTTCGATACCGGCCAGCAAAGTTCCCCATTCTACATTCACTTCCGGCGCATCATAACGCATGCCACCTTCTGCTGCCTTATGATAAACATTATCGCATTTATAACGGAACTCTACATCATCTGTCAATGTAAGGAAACCATGGGCGAAACCACGGGGAATAAAGAACTGGCGATGATTTTCTGCACTGAGCTCCACCGAAACCCATTTACCAAAAGTCGGACTGCCCTTGCGGATGTCCACAGCCACATCGATAACCCTGCCCTTAGAGCAGGAAACCAGCTTTGCCTGCGCATAGGGTGGGTTCTGCCAATGCAAACCGCGCAGAGTTCCCTTCTGAGCAGAAAAGCTCATATTATCCTGCACAAAATCATTCGTAATACCTAACGCCTCATATTTGGGCTTATTATAGGTTTCGGTAAAAAAGCCTCGATGATCACCAAACACATCCGTTTCGATAATCAAGACGCCCTTGATGCTCGTCTCAATAACTTTCATGCTAACAAATACTCCCCTATTCCTTAATCATACAGATAAGATACTTGCCGTATTCATTTTTCAGTAAAGGCTGTGCCAGTCTTTCCACCTGCGCTGCATCGATATACCCCATACGATAGGCAATCTCTTCTAAACAGGCAATCTTCAACCCCTGACGGGCCTGAATCGTTCGGACAAATGCTGACGCATCCAATAAGGATTCATGGGTTCCTGTATCCAGCCAGGCATAACCGCGGCGCATCTTTTCTACCTGCAGCGTTCCACGTTCTAAGTAAACCTTGTTTACATCTGTAATTTCCAATTCACCACGAGCCGACGGCTTGATGGACTTGGCCACTTCCACGATATCCCTGTCGTAGAAGTAAAGTCCCGTCACCGCGTAATTGGATTTTGGCTGCACCGGTTTCTCCTCCAGGCTCAGTGCACGCCCCTGATTATCAAATTCCACAACGCCATAGCGCTCCGGATCAGACACATAATACGCGAAGACCGTTGCCCCTTCTTCCAGTGAAGCCGCCCGCTGAACCAACTGTGCTAAATCCGAACCGTAGTAGATATTATCCCCCAGCACCAGTGCACAGCCTTCGCCGTTGATAAACTGCTCGCCGATAATAAAGGCCTGAGCCAAACCATCTGGGCTGGGCTGTACGGCGTAACTGATATGGATTCCAAGCTGACTGCCATCTCCCAGCAGACTCTTAAACAGGTCATTATCCTGCGGTGTGGTAATCAGCAGAATCTCCTTAATTCCTGCCAGCATCAGCGTACTCAACGGATAATAAATCATGGGTTTATCGTACACTGGCATCAACTGCTTAGACACCACCCGCGTAAGCGGATATAACCGTGTACCTGAGCCGCCAGCTAAAATTATTCCCTTTTTAATCAAATCCATACACCCCCATTATCGCAATATTCATCATTATACTATATTTATCGCCTTTACGCCACAAAAAACCCGCCAGCCATAGGCTGACGGGTTTGGAAATCCCAACGATAATAAAATTAACGCTTGGAGAACTGGGAAGCCTTGCGGGCTTTCTTGAGACCGTATTTACGGCGCTCTTTTTCACGCGGGTCACGCGTAACAAAACCAGCTTTTTTCAGAGCCGGACGGAGCTCAGCGTCCATTTCCATGAGTGCACGGGTAATACCGTGACGAATTGCACCTGCCTGACCAGATACGCCACCACCTGCAACATTAGCGATAACGTCATACTTGTCAACAGTTTCCGTAAGGTTCAAAGGCTGACGAACAATGAGTTCAAGAGTCTTCAGACCAAAATATTCTTCCATGCTACGACCATTGATCGTAACCTTGCCTTCGCCTGGAACCAGACGAACACGGGCAACGGAAGACTTTCTGCGGCCAGTGCCGTAATAGCTTACTTGTGCCATTTATATGTTCCTCCTCCAGATTAGCGAATGTTCAGCTCGAGCTTTTCCG
>NZ_JAILPX010000027.1 GCF_024699275.1 Selenomonas sp. | reverse complement strand
TTCGAAGTATTGTATACGGAGAGCTTTGACCTTGTCATCGTAAAAATAAAACCTTTAGCTTCATAAAGTCCTAACAGGCTCTCGCCTCTAGGCCGTCGCCCATTTTACACCCTGCAAACGGGGAACTACACCTTACAAACGGCTTACCTTCAGCCCTGCAACCCCTTCGAAACAAAAGCACCGAAAAATTCCCCTGCCTCCCTGCCATCTGTTTCAAACCACTCCTTCACAACACAAAAAACACCTCGAAGCCCCTTATTTCATAGGGGTTCGAGGTGTTTCACACTCTATATTCTTGTATCAATTCGGCTATGATTTTGTCGACGATGCCGAAATCCGGCCCAAAATGCCCGCCATGGACGCTGGCCCGCTTCAGCATGGCCTCCCGCAATTCAAGCGATGTTTGTAAGTTTATACCTTGAAGTGAACTCCAAGTCAATAGCTTTAGAAAAATTTTTTCAGATTGAAAAATCTGCTTGACTTGAAGTCAACTCCAGGTGTTAGACTTATAATATAAAAGTGTAGGATAGCCTAACGAGGTGATTTTATGACCATTAAGGAAGTCAGCGAAAAATACGATTTATCGGCCGATACCATCCGTTATTATGAACGCATCGGCCTTATTCCCCATGTGCCCCGCAAGGAAAACGGCATTCGGGATTTTGACGAAACGGCCTGCGGCTGGGTAGAATTTTCCAAGTGTATGCGCAATGCCGGCGTACAGGTAGAAGCCCTGATTGAATATGTAAACCTCTTCTTCCAGGAAGGCACCGAAGCTGCCCGCAAGGAAATCCTCGTGGAACAACGTGCCCGTCTGCAGGAACAGTACGACCAGTTAAAGACCACCATGGAACGGCTGGATTATAAGATTGCCCATTATGAAGAACTCATGACCAAGAAGTGCCCTCAGCGCTAATCCCCCATTTTCAAAGTTTCCCTAAATAAGGACGATTGTATACGAGGTGGTAAAATACTACAAGCTTCTGGATACCCTAAAGCCCACCACGGCAGATGCCATCTGCCGCGATAATCTATTGGTGCTGCTAAAGAACTATTAAAGAATATTCCTGTAGGAAAAAGCACCGTTCTTACCCTGACCGCTAAGAACGATGCTTTTTTCGGTCCTCCCTCTTTGACAAGTTCGTAATCATCTGTTAAGGTTAGATTCTAATCAGAAATCATGAGGGATAAAAGGAATAAATATGCATCGCCTTTGCCCTGCTGCTTTTCCTCCTCAGTCAGGTGGCCGAAATCCTGTTGGCTGTGCCGGTGCTTCTCTGCTTTGGCGCGATTATGGGCTGTATTGATGTGGTCATTAATATTCAGGCCGTTATCGTGGAAAAAGCCGCCGGTAAACGTCTGATGTCCGGTATGCATGGCCTATGGAGTGTGGGCGGTTTTACAGGTGCAGGACTCTTTGGCATCTGGGTGGGCGGTCTTGGCCTATCCCCCACAGCCTCCACATTGATTGCGGCGGGCATCATGATGGGGACGATTATTGCCTTTTCCCGTTTTCTACTGCCCTATGGCGGAGATACCGGCGGGCAGATGCTGGCCATGCCCAAGGGCATTGTAACCTTTGTGGGGCTTATTGCCTGCATTGCCTTTTTGGTGGAAGGCGCCATCATGGACTGGAGCGGCGTATTCCTGACCACAGTCAGGGGGACTTGATCTGTCCTGCCAATATCGTACCAGTGTTCTTTTCCCTATTGGGCAAACAAAAGGATATGCCCATTGCCCTGGCTGTGCCTGCAGTAAGTACGCTGGGATACTTAGGCATCCTTATGGGGCCGGCAGCCATTGGTGCCCTGGCCCATGCCACCAGCCTCTACGCAGCCTTTGGCCTGCTGGCTGTCTTAGTGGCTCTGCAATTTTTTATTGCCCGCCATGTTTATGGAAAGGTCCTTTAAGGAAATTTCTCCCAAAACGTGGATTAAAGTTTTTGAATCACGCATAACTCAAAAAACAGGACGAAACTCGCCCTGTTTTTTTATGCCAATTATGCCGAACCCTTTATTTTCCTTTGGTTTTCATGGTGGACTGGGTATCACGCTCAGCACTTTGAATATCTGCGCTCATATCCTTAGCCAGATTCAGTTTATGGAAGACCTGGTCATCGTGCAGAACCATAGTAAATTTATCTGTCTTATCCAGTTCGATCGTACCTTTCTTGAAGGCCAGTTCCAGGATATGACCGCCCTTTTTCTTGTCATCCGAAATAAAATGGAAATGCCAGCCGGGAGAGTTCAGTTCTCCCATATAAGCAGGACAGTATAACCCCACTAACGTTCCTTTACAATTTTTTTCGGTAAATTCCGTCTGCTTGCCCTTGAGAGCCTCCACCAGTGTGGGATAAGGCTTTTGGCTGCCATACTCACTGCGGAACAGGATAGAAGAAAATTCCGTATGGAGCTTTACCATGTAAAAGCTGTTTTTTCCACACTTATTGACCTCTTCGTTCAAAAGCTTTTCCAATGTCTCCTTATTTTGAACATCCTTGAGATCCAAGGAAAGATCGTTGTCAAAATAAGTTACGGTGCCATAGGGTACGAGGGTCTTATCATCCGCCACCACGACCTTGCCACTGCCTAAAGCTTGATAGACCGTACCATCCAGCACAATCATTTCCCCATTGAGTCCCTCAAAGGTGCCGATCCCCGTATCGCCTAAACCGCGGATATCCTTCACCGTTACGGTACCGCCAAAATACCCTTGCGCCAGAGACTGCAAAAGCGCCACCTGATTCAGGCTTTCCCGGTCAGTCAACGCCGGAGATGCATGAACCATACTGCCGGCTAAAAGGCCTGCAAGCACAGTCAGGGCTAATTTCTTATGAAGTTTCTTTTTCATCCTCATCTACCTCTTTCCATATGCTTCAGCGGATAAATCCTTTTGCAACTTTCATTTTTTATCCAGTACAAATGTACCTACTGCAGAATTCAACTCCTTCGAGAGTGTTGCCAGCCCCGAAGTGGAATCAGCGATTTCGTTCATAGAGGCGGATTGTTCCTCGGAAGATGCCGAAATGGTCTGCGTCTCATCAAGATTCTGGGCACTCTGTTTCTTCACGACCTGCGTAGAATCAATGATTGCATCACCATGGGCGTTCATTTTGCCCACAGAAGTGTTGATGGAAACAATGTTCCGGGATATTTCCCTAACCATGCCATCAATTTTCTTAAAAGCTTCGCCTGTGGTTTGTACCACCTGCTTACCCTTTGCGACCTCATCCAGCCCGGCCTGCATGGAAGAGGATGCACTATTTGTGTCATCTTGGATGCTGATAACCAGATTGGACACCTTGCCTACGGATTGCTTAGATGCTTCAGCCAGTTTCCGGACTTCATCGGCCACAACGGCAAATCCACGGCCAGCCTCGCCGGCACGAGCTGCTTCAATAGCAGCGTTGAGGGCCAGCAGATTTGTCTGTTCGGCTATTGACGAGATGGATTCAATAATGGAATCGATTTCCTTGGATTTTGAAGACAAGGATTCAATGGTTTGCGAAATCGTATTAACCGCAGTATTGATATGATCCATCTGCTGAATGACCTGATTGACAGCCTTATCCCCATCACTGACTACGACAATCGATTCATCGGCATTATGGCCCATAGTCTTGGACAGTTCTGTGACATTATTGAGCTCAGCCTTCAGATCATCGATTTTTTCCATGCTGTCTTCTACCGCATTGGACTGTTCCGTAGCGCTGACAGCCACATTATTGATGGATTCGGCAACCTGCGTAATCGCAATAGCACACTGTTCCGATGTATTCGATAATTGATCCGCCGAAACTTCTACATGAGATGACGCCTCGCGAATCTTGCCAATAATCTTATGCAAAGATTTGCGCAGGGTTTCCAGTTCAGCAGACAGCACGCCAATTTCATCGCTGCGGTCTGTGGCAATGCTATGATAAGCCGGTTTATCCTTGAGATTACCTTCAGCGATGGTCTTGCATTTATCCATCATAATCTTCAGTGGGCCCGTAATACTGGAAACGATCAGATAACCCAAGGCAATAATAACCACCAAAAGGAACACAAAGGCCACCTTCATAATGGTTTCAGCCTGAATTGAATTTTCGATGGCCGAATCATGAATGCGCTTGGATTCTCCATTGGCATAATCAAAAACCTTATTGATATCATCGATATAGGCCTGAGAATTTGGTGCAACGACATCCTTGTATTTCTGATAAGCTTCCTGATCCTTTCCCTGCAGAATCAACTCCACCATCTCGTTTCTCGGCGTGGAAAACGCTACTCTGGATTTATTCATGACATCCAGTTTTTCCTTCAGCTGGGAGTCCTCCTTTGCCAATTCTTCCAACTTACTCAAATGTGGTTTATTCCACTCGCCAACCTGCTTAATCTTTTGGGCTAACTCCTGTCTTTCCTGTTCGCTGTTTGCACTGAGCATCTGCAACGCAAATAAATTTCCCGACGCAGCATTGCTTCTCACGCCAGCCAGGTTATCCAGTTCGACCAGATGTTTCGTATACATATCATCAATATCCTGACGCTCATGACTCATGGAATTTATGCCATTGAGGCCAATGAAGCTCATACCGATAAGCGAAAACAGAATCAGCAGGATCAATTTGTTCCGGATGGAAACATTTTCCAAGCATTTGAATAAGTCCATTTTTGCATACACCTTTCTTCCCCATTATCCCTTTGCCTCGACTGAACAAGGCCATAAAACATCCTTATATGGGAACAGTTCTACATTGCAAATCCATACTCCTGCCCAATATGAACATTTTTTCTTACATTTTCTCCCAGCGTTTGTTCATACCAACAAAAAAAGCTGCACCAGCTTCAAGCATCGTGCAGCATGAACATTCACCACGTTCCCCAATAATTCAAGACTCGTTGACCAGTTTTCCCGTCATGTGTTCGGGAATAAGAACTAGGCATTGGACTCTTGCTAGGGCGTTTTTCAGCTCTTTTTCCAAATAGGCTTCATCATCCGTAAATTTTTTGACCAGCCGAGTACAGATTTCCCGCCTCTTTTCCTCATCCGTCACCAGTTCCATACGGCCAAAGGTAACCACACTGCGAATGTTCAGCACCCAGTCTCCAGGTTTATGCCACCCTTCATCGAAAACGCAGTAGCTGGCTTTATTGCAGGCCTGGATGGCATCCAGCTTATGACCTTCCTTGGCACAATGGAAATAAAGCCGGCCATTCTCGGCACAATACCAATGGTCCAGGGGAATGCCATAGGGATAGCCATCATCTCCAATCAGGGACAACACACCTCGTTTCTGAGTCTGTAAAACCTCCCGACATTCTTCATCCGTAAGCTGTTGCTTGAATCTGCGCATTTTTCTAAACATCACACAACCTCCTAAAAAAGCGCCATCTTCTTATCTACCAGGACCTAACGATAAGAAAATGACGCTTATCCTGCTACCCGGTGGCAACAGGCGTCTTTTGTTAATTTGACCTATCTATGAATATACGAAAAATTTTTGGGGTTGTCAACCACCCCACCGCAGATTCACGATTAAAAAAATTACGGGAACAGGAGGAAAAACAAATTATAAGACGAATCTTATAAAAATGCCTTTTTCGGCAGGGCTGTCCTGTTGAAATAAATCTTGTAAGGACACAGGAGATATATCATCTATGTCGATTGTCAAAGGCCGTATTGCCTGGCTGGATGCGGCCAAGGGGCTTACCATTGCCCTGGTGGTTTCTGCCCATTGCATTGACGGCGAGTGGGAGGTTTTCTTTTCCCCAATCCGCATGCCTTTATTCTTTATCGCTGCGGACTTTACACTGAAGTTACCGGCGTACTATTGCCCGTCTATATTTCTAAGCATTATGGACAAAAGCCCTTTTCCGCCAATTGGGCATCTGACTATTCCTGAACCGCATAAAAAAGGCAATCCGCAGGCAGACTGAACCTGCGGATTGCCTTTTTGGTGCGTTCACATAAGACGCAAAAAAACGAAATCAAAAATAAGGATTTCGCTTTTATCCTCGCGCTAAACTAACGAAGGTGCATTGAAATTAATGTAAGCCTGGAAGGAATCAGGATTGTTTCCAGCAATGCTCGGGAATGGTGAGAAATTTGGTCTTGTAGAGAATCAGGAAGGTTACGATGGGAGCCAAGATATTCGTCCTTACAGAGAAACGTGGAATCTCCATAGCAATGTAAGTATCGTAGACAAACTCGCAGGAATTCCAAACGCCCACAAAGACAATCATACTCAGTACTATCCACCCAATCTTCTTCATAACCAACGCCTCTTTCTCTACCGCACAACATCATGATTTATCCATACACCTCCATATACGAGCTATATGAACATCCATTACAGAAAAAGACAATTTTTTTCCATTCCTTTATGCGTCCTGCCAAACTTTTTCGGCAATCCGGCGAATCAGTTTGATCTTTTCCCACTGCTGTTCTTCTGTCAGCAGATTGCCCTCTTCTGTAGAAGAGAAGCCGCACTGGGGACTTAGGCATAACTGCTCCAGCGGTACGTATTTTGCCGCTTCGTGAATCCGGGCCACTACAGCTTCTTCCTCCTCCAATTCCGGTGATTTAGAAGTAATCAGCCCCAGCACCACCTGCTGTTTCTGGATAAACCGCAGGGGCTCAAAGCCGCCGGACCGCTCCGAATCGTATTCCAGGAAGAAACCGTCCACCTTACAACTGCCGAACAGGGTTTCTGCCACGGGCTCATAGCCACCGGAGGAAAACCAGGTGGAACGGAAATTGCCTCTGCAGATATGCATGGTAATGGTCATATCCGCAGGCTTTGCTTCCAGCGCCAGATTGATCATCTTGACGTATTCTACGGCAATCTTATCTAAATCCAAGCCCCTCTCTTCATAAGCCCGGCGCTTTTCTGCATCACAGAATTCACCCCAGGAAGTGTCATCCAGCTGCAGATAACGGCAGCCCTCATTATATAAAGCCTGGATAACCTTCTGATAGGCCAGGGCAATATCCTGATACAGGGCCCCTTCATCCTTATAGCGGTCAATTGGGCGATAATCTTCTGCCCGGACGCAGCAGATCAGGTGCAGCATAGCCGGTGAAGGAATGGTAAATTTCACCAACGCATCCCCAGCCACAGACTGCAGGAAGCGGAAATGCTGAATGAAGGGATGATGGGTAAAATCTACTTTATCGGTAATCTGCAGGGTGGCTGCTTTAGGCTGCTTGCCCTTAAATTTCACGGACCACTGTTCCGCCTTGATTTCTTCTACACCGTCCAAACCTGCCAGAAAGTCAAGATGCCAATAGCGGCGGCGGAACTCACCATCGGTCACTGCCCGCAGCCCCAACTCCTTTTCCTTGGCTACTAGAGCAGAAATGGCCTGATCTTCCGCTTCGGTAAGTTCTGCTGCGGTAATCTTGCCAGCAGCCAATGCCGCCCGCTTCTCCTTTAATTCTGCCGGTCTGAGGAAACTGCCCACAATATCGTAACGAAATGGTGCCTTTGCTTTGCAGTTGTTATTTGCCATAAATGAACACTCCTATTCTATACTTCAACAATAAATGTCGTTTCTTTCTTTGCTGAACAAAGTATAGCATAGGTGCAGTGGTTATCGTTAATATGAAAAAACTTTCACTTGTTATAGATTTTTATTATAACGAGAAACATAAGCCTGCAACAAGTCCAGATACCGTTCACTCATAGGGGATAAAGTTACGCCTTTGGGACAGATATACCCCAGTTCCATATACTCCGGACTTTCTAACGGCACTGCCACGATATCCGTACCGTTAAGGTCACGGGAGAGAATGCCTGAGGAAATGGTATAGCCATTTAAGCCAATCAATAGATTGAACAAGGTTGCCCGATCGGTTACCACTATGCTCTTGGGCACCTGTTCGGTGCTATGGAGCTCCTCGGCAAAATAAAAGGAATTTCTCGTTCCCTGTTCATAGGTCAGCCGCGGATAAGGCTGTAAATCCGCCAAAGACACTTTGGGGGATTTAGCCAACGGATTCTTTCGACTGACAAAGACATGGGGGCTTGCCCGAAATAAAGGCACAAAAGCCAGCTCCGCCCCCTGGAGGATATGGTTCATCACTTCCCGATTGAAGGCACTGAGGTAAAGGATGCCCAGTTCACTGCGCCGGGTTCGCACTTCCTCAATGATATCAGCGGTCTGGGATTCCCGCAGGGAAAATTCATATTCGTCCTTGGCGTATTCCTGCACCAACGCCACAAAAGCATTGACCACAAAGGCATAATGCTGGGAAGAGATGGCAAATACCCGCCGTACCTGATGCTCCTGTTTATATTGATGTTCCAGTAAATCCGCCTGCTCCACCACCTGCCGGGCATAGGACAAAAAGCGGCTGCCGGCTTCCGTCAGGATTACCCCCCGATTGGAGCGTTCAAAGATGCGAATCTGCATCTCCTTTTCCAGTTCCCCAATGGCCTTGGAAAGGCTGGGCTGGGAAATAAAGAGCTGCTGGGCCGCCAGATTCATGGAACCGGCCTGTACCACCCGGATGACGTAGCGTAATTGTTGAAGTGTCATATCTTTCCTCCTTGCAAATGTTGTGGTT
>NZ_JAILPX010000024.1 GCF_024699275.1 Selenomonas sp. | reverse complement strand
CTCATGCAGATTATCTCTACAAGGAGTGCGCGTTCCCTATCGTGTCCATTGGTTGTGCGAAGTGTGAGGATATGCAGGCACATAAGCCGCCAGGTTTTGTCACTCCCCGCCGGGTATGGGGGACATATAGTCAAATTTTGTTTGATGTGATGGTAATATCGCCTGGCATTAATGAGATTTTTTTTATCCGTGTAGGAGCAGGCGAAAGCCGCAGCTTGTCTGGAAAGCTCGCAAAGGAGGAGTCAGCAGTCGTGAAGAAAGTCATTACTTACGGGTCCTTTGACTTGTTTCATGAGGGGCATTACCGCCTTTTGCAGAGGGCAAAAGCCTTGGGGGATTATCTCATCGTTGGGGTGACTAGTGAGCATTTTGATGAGAACCGTGGCAAGCTGAATATTGTGGACAGCCTTATGGAACGTATCCATAATGTAGAAAAAACCGGCTTTGCGGATGAGATAATCATTGAAGACCATGTGGGGCAAAAGGTGGAAGATATCCAGAAGTATCATGTGGATATTTTTACGTTAGGGTCGGACTGGACTGGGAAATTTGACTATTTGCAGGAATACTGCCAGGTGGTCTACTTGGAACGTACCAAAGGTATATCCAGCACCATGAAACGGCAGGCGAATTACAAGCTCTTGAGTTTTGGCGTAATTGGCAGTGGCCGCATTGCCGAACGTTTTGTTGATGAGGCTATTTATGTAAGCGGCGTAAATGTAGAGGGGGTATATAATCCGCATATCGATAGTGCCAATGCTTTTCAGCGCAGGCATGTACTGGCGTTTGCCACGGATGATTTGGCTGAGTTTTGGCCGAAGATAAATGCTGTGTATATCGCGTCCCCTCATGGTACGCACTATGAATATGCCAAAGAAGCTTTGGTACAGGGGATTCATGTTCTATGTGAGAAACCTCTGTGCTTGAAAAAGTCTGAAGCAGAAGAGCTTTTTGCCCTAGCCAAGGATAAGGGCGTAGTGCTGATGGAAGCGGTAAAAACTGCTTATTCACCTGGTTTTATCCGACTTATCAGCATGGCAAAAAGCGGTGTTATCGGTGAGGTTAGGGATGTTGAAGCCTGCTTTACCAGGATTACACCTTCGAATTTGCGGGAATTAACGGATTTGCGCTACGGCGGCAGTTTTACGGAGCTGGGCAGCTATACCTTGCTGCCTATTGTGAAATTGCTAGGGGCCAAGTATAAGGATATACGATTTGAGAGTTTCTTTGCTGAAAATAGCCTTGATGTCTATACGAAAGTGTATCTCAAGTATAATAATGCATTGGCTACTGCTAAGACAGGTCTGAAGATAAAGTCGGATGGACAGTTGTTGATTTCTGGCACGAATGGCTATATCCGTGTGACACCGCCCTGGTGGAAGACTACGGAATTCGAAATCTGTTATGAGGATTTCACCCAGAATGAAAAAGTCTTTACGAAGTATCAAGGCGTGGGATTGCGTTACGAGTTGAGCGACTTCGTTTCGACGATTAATGGTTATCGTGATGGTGGATTTAAATTGACCGCTGAAGAATCAATAGCAATGGCAGAAATTATGGAGAAATATTTAAAATGGCGGAAAGAACAGCATCCAAGAACAAAGTGAGAACAGAAGTTTGGGCGCATAGGGGGGCTTCGGGATGGGATAGGCAATATGCGCCCGAAAATACCATGCCGGCGTTCATCAAAGCAGTGGAGATGGGGGCAGATGGCATCGAACTCGATGTGCAGATGACCAGGGATAAGGAAATTGTTATCTGTCATGATGAACGCATTGACAGGACTAGTCGTGGAAAAGGCTGGCTCAAGGATTATACTTTGGCGGAGCTAAAGAAAATAGATTTTAGCAAGCCGCATGCAGAGTATGGATTTGTGGAGATTCCAACCCTTAAAGAATTTCTGGAATTTGCGAAGACTACAACTGTAAAGGTGAATATCGAACTAAAGACCGGAGCACTCTACTATGAAGGCCTGGAAGAGAAAACCTTCAGGATGGTAGAGGATTTTGGCTTGAATGCCAGGGTAATCTATTCGTCCTTTAACCATTATTCGCTGGAAAAGTTAAAAAGAATATGTCCTGAGGCAAAGATAGGATTGCTGATGGGGCAGGATACGGTAAGAATTCCCGACTACCCTCGAATCTTTGGGGCAGAGGCGATGCATCCTCCAGAAGGAATCGTCACCCAGGATTATGTGGATAAGTGCCATGTTCAAGGATTGAAGGTAAATACGTGGACTGTGGATAATCCAGAAAGAATGAGGGAAATCATCAAAATGGGGGTAGATGCCTTCATTACCGATTGCCCGGATAATGGGAAAAAAGCAGTTAGTCTAGAAAGGGAAAAGAATCATGAAGTTAACGCATGAGGACAGGAACGGATGTGGTGAGCCGCAGGCTTATCAGATGACTTCTCAGGAATTGAAACGTCTTCATGAAGTACAGATAGAACTCATAGCTGAGGTTGACCGGATATGCAAGAAATGTGGTATTCGCTACAACATGGTGGGAGGAACCATGCTGGGAGCTATTCGTCACAAAGGATATATTCCTTGGGATGATGATGCGGATATTGGCTTTCTGCGTGAAGAATATGAGAGATTTCGCGCAGCATGTAAGACTGAGCTGGATCCTGATAAATACTACATGCAGGATTTGCGTGATACACCGGGGTATCGTTGGGGCTATGGCAAGTTGCGTCGTTGTGGTACGGAATTTATTCGGCTGAATCAGGAAGAAATGCCATATGGCATGGGCGTTTTCATTGATTTGATGCCTTTTGACAATGTGCCGGATGGTGCTTGGGCGAGAAGATGGCATTTTCTGCGCTGTTACATATACCGCAAATTCTTTTGGTCCCGTATCGGCAAAACGACAGCTAGGCATTGGTGGCAGCGCCTTTGTTTTCGTTTGATGGACTTAGTTCCTATGGAGACATTGGCAGCAAGTTTCAGCCGTTTTATTGAAGAATGCCGGAGAAATAGCCGGACGGAATTGGTGAGAATCCTGACTTTTCCTACACCCAAGGGGAAAGGTTTTTGGGGATATAACCGTCGGTGGTATGAGGAATTGGACGAATACCCATTTGAGCAGCTGCAATTACCGGGAGCGGCAGATTATGATGGCTATCTGCGGGTAAAATATGGCAGCTACATGGAACTGCCTCCGGAAAATAAGCGAAAGGTGCATCCTATTTCCCAATTGACATTGCTGTCAGAGCAGGAGGGAGCGTCGGAAAATGGCAAAGAAGTATAAGGTTGGTTATACAGATGGCGTATATGATTTATTTCATACAGGACATCTGAATATGATAGAGACTGCCAAAAGTCAGTGCGAGCATCTCATCGTTGGTGTGCATGGTGATGACGTGGTGGAAGGCTACAAGCACCGCCGTCCAATTATCAATGAGGAGGGGCGTCGTCGTATCATTGCGTCTGTTGCTGATGTGGATGAAGCGGTAATTACCCGTTTTCGCGACAAGATGAAACTTTGGGAAAAATACCACTTTGATGTAATCTTTATAGGAGATGACTGGAAAGGTACTGAACGCTGGAATAGATTTGAAAAAGAACTGGCTAAGATAGGGGTAGAGGTGGTCTATGTCCCCTATACAAAAGGGATTTCCACTACCGAAATCCGTGAACGCATCATGTTGGGGAATCGCAAGAAGATTGCCATTACCATGGGGGATCCTGCCGGCATTGGCGCGGAAATTATTGTCAAATCCCTGGCCAGAGAAGAGGTGTACCATCAATGCATACCCATTGTCATCGGTGATCGTGCGGCTTTAGAAGATGCTTTAGGGTTCTGTAATCTGGAATTGAAACTCAATGAGATACGGGAGCCCAAGGAAGCTACAGGACATTGGGGGACGATTGATTTCATTAACTTAGGACTCCTGCAGCCGCAAGGCTGGGAGTACAAGAAAAACTCCGCTCTTTGTGGTGATGCGTCTTTCCAGTACGTGATTAAGGGGATTGAGCTGGCCAAGGCAAAACAAGTGGACGCAGTAGCTACGGCTCCCATCAACAAGGAGTCACTTCATATGGGAGGACATAAATACAGCGGCCATACAGAAATTTTTGCCGAGTATACGAACACGCCAAAATATGCCATGCTGCTGGCCAGTGGCATACGT
>NZ_JAILPX010000056.1 GCF_024699275.1 Selenomonas sp. | reverse complement strand
GACGAAGCTGGCCCATCCCTTTCCATGGAACAGACCTTTGCCGAAATGAACAATCCGATGTTCAAGGCTAAGCGTATCCTTGAAATCAACCCGCATCATGAACTCTTCACGCGTCTGCAGGGGCTCCATGATGCCGGCAAGGACAGCGCTGACTTCAAGGATTACTGTGATCTTCTTTATACGCAGGCACTCCTTATCGAAGGCATCCTGCCGGAAAATCCGGTGGAATTTGCCAATAAAGTTGCTAAACTGATGGCAAAATAATGATATAGCACTTAAAAATGACTGGTCATTTACATGACCGGTCATTTTTTCATTGGATTTTCAAGAAAACAAATCCCGCTATCCCTTGCAAATCAAGGCTTTTCACAATCTTTGTCTGCAACTTGTCTGCAAAAGCTACTTTGTCTGCATTGCACGGGAAAAGATATTGGCGGTTTCCTGCTGGAGCTTCTGCGTGTTGTGGGTATACAGATCCTGGGTAATGGAAGTTTTGGAATGCCCAAGTCTTCCTGCAACGCCTTTTGGGGTTGCTCCGTTCTCGATAAGCATGGTAGCATGAGTATGACGGAAGGAATGGCAATTCAATCCCTGGGCTTTTAGATATCGATTCAAAAGCACCCGGCAGAGAACCCGCCCATTTTCCTGTGTGCATACGAGAGATATGCGGGTGGCAGGATTGTCTAAAGGAACGCCCTTGGATTGCTGTATAAGGGCATCGTTATTGGCTCTGTATGTGTAGATATAGGAACCGCCATAAAACAGCTCATTTGAGGCCTGCTTGCTTTTCCAGCGCCGTAATTCATCACAGAGCTTTTTGTCGATGATGATGGTGCGGGCGGAGGCCGCCGTCTTGAGTTGGGAAAAGGTATTTGAGGCAAGGAGCTGGCGGGAGAGGGATATGGCTCCCTGCTCAAGGTCTATATCCTCCCAGGCAAGCCCCAGCACCTCGCTGATGCGCATTCCAGTGTAATAGAGCAGCATTATGGGCATATAGAAGCAGGTGCCGAAGGGATTATCCTGCAGGAGCTGACGGAACTTCTCGACAGGAATTACGGTCCGCTTGATAATGCCCGTAGGAGCGAGCCGGGGGACCTTGATACTGGCCGAGGGGTTGGAGCGGATAAGCTCGGCCGGATATACGGCATAATCAAGGGCCTGCCGCAGCACGGTCCGGGCATTATCCAGAGTGCTGCGGGAAAAGCCTTTCTTCAAGAGCGTCCGCATCCAGCAGTCGATATCTACAGGGCGGATGTCCTGCACGTTTTTCCCGGTAAAATAAGGGTCAATCCAAAGGCGCCGGGCTGTATGGTAATTGCTGATGGTGGACGGACGGACATTGCACACTGCGATATTGTCAATCCATGAAATCAGGTAATCGGATAGCAGGATTTTTTCGCTGGTAATACCGATGTCCCCATACCGCAGGTTGGTGTAAGCCTCCATCCCTGCTTCGAGTGCGTCCTTCTGGGTGGCAAAACCTCCCTTCTCAATGGTTCTTCTCTTGCCGTTCGGGTGGTGGCCTGCCTCAAACATATAAGACCAGGTCTTCCCACGCTGGCGGGTACGAATAGTTGGTAATTTTTTCTTTGCCATAATATTTTCCTCCTGTGATTGTTTTGCAGGCAAGCCGCAGGATATGAAAAATATGGCATGATGGGAGCCGTTCCTGTTGGCGCAGGGGCGGCTTTTTTATTTTTGGTGTCGTATTGGGGCTGTTAAATGCCAGTCATCGGAATGCCTCCGGCAAATACGCAGCTGGGCATCGATGGATTCCTCCCGCTGATTGTCGGATGAATAGCGGGCGTATATTACGGCATTTAGCCTGGTGATTCACCTCCTTTTAGGGTATACAAAGAGGCCCCTGCCTAAGCAGGAGCCTCTTTATGGCGCATCCACGCCATGCCTTGTATTATTTGGGAGTCAAAGCCCAATCTGTACATTCATTGTACATTTTTTGTGGTTAATCGTCAAGGCTTCCCGCTTGAAAATATTTTTCTTTTATCAAGGTACATATTTCAGTCAATATAAACTCTGGCACGCATACGCCATACAGTTCATCAGACTGTTTTACTGGTGTGATGATTCTTTGCTTGCTAACGG
>NZ_JAILPX010000138.1 GCF_024699275.1 Selenomonas sp. | reverse complement strand
CCGCCTTATTGCATACCTGCCATGCAATAAGCATGGCCATAACAGCCGTTTTTCCGCCGCCGGTACAAAGTTTTGTACAAAGACGGAGGAAATCACCTCCATCGCCCGGCACATCACAGCCTACACGATCACTAGCCGGAGCTTCTGTAAGCCAAATAAGGGTTTCGATAGCATCCAGCTGGCAAAAGAAGAACGGATACCGTCGCATTTCTTGATTTTCCCAGTGCATCAGGAGATCACGGGTAACGCCAGTTACCCCTGGGAACCCCAGTTCACGCCATGCCTTGACGCGAGGACGGATACGGTTTACCAACGGTAAAGGAATGAACTGTCCAACATCATTATACTGGTTACTCCCTTGCCCCATGATAAAGTAGCCTGCCTGTCTGCGCCCGGGCTCTTTATGAAAGGTTTGGCCGTTATCATCATGCAGCCAATGATACTTTGGTTCCTCGTAAGCAGAGTTAATTATCAGGTGGTCGATTCCATCAGCCATTATCTTCACCCACCTTCAGCACTTTCATGGACTCAATACCACGATCATCGATAATTTTTACAGCTACCTTTTTCTGGCCAGGCTTAATCTTGAACGGCAATGATATATTGCCTGCGTATTGTTCAATTGCCTCCTGATCCAATTCTGCTTTAAGTGTTTTAGCCAGTTTATGCCATCCGCCTGACTTTCCTCCCAATGGGAAGAATATCTGCTCTGGTTCTATACAACCGCCATCATAATCTTCATCCAACATCCACATCGCAATATTATTTGCGCTACCAGACTTTACTTTACCAGTTTTCGGATCATAATAGTCAAAACCATTTACTCTTACCTTATATACGTCCTTGGTTCGGCCATCATGGATAAGCTCAACATCCGGCTGGCCAATGAAGAAAAAGCTCTGGTTGGAGGAACGTTTCTTCTTTAAATCGCTCGTCATCAGGTCAGTATTCATTTGTACTGCAAAAATCTGCATATCCGGCCACTTCGTTTCTTCTATAAGCTTTGTAGCCTCAGGGTCAAACTGATAGGCTGCGATGATGATAATATGGGGCGTGGGGCGCATGGATTGGACTTCATCAAATATGTCTTCCACCCGGCCCGCATCTAGCACCTTGGTCTCACTGCCGAAGTGGATAGCAGCCTTGCGTGGACTGTCTTCCTCGGTCTCACCGATGGCCTGAACATAAACAAAATTGCCTGGTGCCGCCTCAACTCTGGTGAACTTCAGCTTCTCGCCCCCCTTGCCGATAACACCAGTAGCCAGGATTTCCTCTCGGTATTCATCCTGCTTGGCTGTCATATCGGAGACTACCTCATTTTCTTCGCCATCTATTGGCTTGACCGTAGTTGCAGGCAATGATTCCACTGTAAATGGACCAGTAACGCGTATTTTGGTTTTGTCGATTTCAGGTTGGTCATATAGTGTTTCCGTAGCTGGCGGATAGTTATTAGCAATAGACTTAAGCGTGATGTGGGGCACAGTCTTATATACAAAACCACTATCCACGCCCTGTTCCGGATGAGCCAACCTATAGTAGTCATAAGTGGCAGTCATCAATCTCTGCTTAGTTAAATCAATGGCTACGCGGGACGTATCACATGTAATCCATCGACGGCCCCATTGCTCAGCTACATAAGCTGTCGTGCCGCTTCCACAGGTAATATCTAAAACCAAATCGCCAGGATCGGTGGTCATAAGCATACAACGTTTAATAACCTTTGTTCCGGTTTGTACCACATATATTTTATCATCTGTAAAACTCCCAGTTCCTGTATCCGTCCACAAATTTGTAATTGCATAAACCGGGAAATCATCAATATATCGAACATAATTTATACTATTGCGCGCCGTAATAACCCGTTTTGCATCAATCAAATTCTTCATCCCGGATTCATTGGTTTTCCAAAATCCACGTCCTGGATAATAATCTTTTCCATCGATTCTTACAGCAAAAGATGAATGTTCTCCTCCACTTTGACTGGTTAAACTGCTTTTACGAAATATTTTTGCACCTTTCGGCAAAATAGACGGATGGGCTAATTCTTCCTTCGTCAAATTTCTACGCGTTCCATCTACTAATTCAACCTGTCGATAAACTCCTGCTTTATCGGTAGTCATATCCTTATTTAGATACAACTGATGATACTTCATTTTGGATTTATCCTTTGCATACCACAAAATATAGTCGGTTGTTGAGGCCATTGTAGATGCAGTTTGACTGGCAGTTTTGTAAAACGTAATGAATGAAGCACAATTTTCCGGACCAAATACTTCATCACATATCTCCCGCACATGATGCACATTTTCATCGCTAATCTGGACAAATACGCTGCCACTATCAGCTAGAAGGTCCCTGGCCAAGAGCAGTCGATCTCTTAAATAGCTCAAGTAGGAATGAATCCCCAACTCCCAAGTATCGCGGAACGCCGTAATCATCTCTGGCTCCTGGGAAAGGTCCGCATCCTTACCATCCTTGACATCTCTCTGGTTGACAAACGGCTGGAAATTAGAGCCATACTTTATCCCGTAAGGCGGGTCGAAGTATACCATCTGGACTTTGCCGGCCATACCTTCCTTCTGCAAAAGCGAATTCATAATCACCAGGCTGTCGCCAGCAATCAGACGGTTTGTCCAGTCCACGCCATGCTTATAGAACTGTAAATCCTGCTGACGTGCTCGCATAGTATCCAGGGGCGTTAGGTTCGGAAACAGTGATATCTGATTTGCTTGATAATCGCCAGAAGCAGCCTTCATTACCTTGCGCAATATCTTATGCGGCTTAATGGACTCATGAATATGGATAGAGCTGGTTGGCACTTCAAAGCTGGAGCCTTCCTGTTTGCCGGCCCATTGCAGGGCCGGGTCAATATGTGGGTCATAGGCATACTTAGTCGTTTCTTCCTTCACCCGGTCATAACGGGCATATCCTGCCTTCGGATTATTCGCCCGCTCATGGCCGCTATGTTCATAAGCATCGACCGTGCGCATCTTTGCTATTTCTTTTTCCGTCAGCATTTCCTTTTTCTTACATGGCATAATATCTTCCTCCGTAAATTCTAATCCCTAAAAATTATTTGTACATATCATCCAAATCAATAAGCTTGTAAGTCTCTGCATCCACATCATCAGCAAAGCCACTGCGGGAGAAGAATCCGAAGCCATAGAAGTTCAGCCCCAACTCCTTTGCCTGCCATTCTTCTTCATGGACAACTTTCATCCCCAGTGGCTCCTTCTTATACTTGCACTCGTA